>JAOPWF010000701.1 GCA_025965815.1 Mycobacterium sp. | reverse complement strand
CCCCTCCGCCACGGCGGCAGGTTCGGGCGGCGGAGGCGGGCAATGACCTGCCACGACAACGTGGTCGCGTCCGCGGCAGGCGCAGCGGGGCCACCGCAGCGGACCCCGCAACGACCGCCAGCAGTGTTGGATCCGGCCCACATCGGCGATATCGAGGGCGCGTTGGGCCGGATCAGCGTCTCCGATCCGGACCGTCCGCGGACGCTGAAGGTGCGGCTGGTGACGTTGTTGGCGATCGTCGGGCCGGGTCTGATCGTGATGGTCGGCGACAACGATGCCGGCGGGGTCGCCACCTACGCACAAGCCGGGCAGAACTACGGCGACAGCCTGTTGTGGGTGTTGCTGCTCCTGATCCCGGTGCTGATCGTCAACCAGGAAATGGTGGTCCGGCTGGGCGCGGTCACCGGGGTCGGACACGCCCGGCTGATCAACGAACGATTCGGCCGTCGATGGGGCTGGTTCAGCGTTGGTGACCTGTTCGTACTGAACTTCCTCACCATCGTCACCGAATTCATCGGCATCACCCTGGCCGCGGACTACATCGGCATCCCCAGATACGTCGTCGTCCCCACTGCGGCCGTCGCCCTCATCGCGATCATGGCTTCCGGCAGCTTTCGCCGGTGGGAACGCGCGATGTTCTTCTTCATCGCCATCAGTCTGCTTCAGATCCCGATGCTGCTGCTCTCTCATCCCCAATGGGGCCGCGCCGTCCACGATTTCGTGATCCCCGGCGTGCAAGGAGGGATCAGCTCCGACGCGGTACTGCTGATCATCGCCATCGTCGGCACCACCGTCGCACCGTGGCAGCTATTCTTCCAACAATCCAACATCGTCGACAAACGCATTACCCCACGGTTCATCGGCTACGAACGCGCCGACACCGTGCTGGGTGCGGTCGTCGTCGTCGCCGGGGCGGCCGCGTTGATGATGACCGCCTACTGGGCCGCCCGCTCCACCGGCAGCGTCGGGCACTTCGTCGATGCCGGTAACATCGCCCATCTCCTTGGCGCCACTAGCGGCCCCCTCGGTGCACTGTTCGCCGTCATACTGCTCGACGCCTCCATCGTCGGCGCTGCGGCAGTGACCCGATCCACGAGCTACGCCTTCGGCGACGTGTTCGGCCTGAAACACTCGCTACATCGCGGGTTCAAAGGACGCCAAACAGTTCTACCTCTCCTATAGTGCGATGGTCATCCTGGCCGCCGCGATCGTGTTGATCCCCGGCGCCCCGCTCGGCCTGATCACCACCGCGGTGCAGGCCCTGGCGGGTCTGTTGTTGCCGAGCGCGACTGTGTACCTGCTGCTGTTGTACAACGACCGGGAAGTGTTGGGGCCGTGGGTCAATCGGCGGTGGCTCAACGCCATCGCCGTACTGATCGTCGGCATCCTGCTGCTGCTTTCGGGCATCCTGATGGCCACCACCCTGTTCCCCGGCATCAACGTCGTCGCTGCTGCCGAATACCTCGCGGCCACCATGGTGATCCTCGCCACCGTAACCATGGTCGGGTCGCGATGGTGGCAACGCCGCCCACCGAGACGTGAGCGGGCACCGCTGCAGGTAATCGACACAACCGACAAATCACAGTGGCGGATGCCGCCGCTGGCCCTACTGGAGCCGGTAACCTGGTCCGCTGGAACGAAGCTCGGCATGCTCGCATTGCGGGGCTACCTCGTGATCGGCGCCATCCTGCTGCTCGTCAAAGCCGTCCAATTTGGCCGCGGATAAGCCCCGATCCGTGGGCGGGTCCGTTGACTAACGTACCCACATCGCGGTCGACCCGCGCCAAGCCCAGCCGCGCGAAGGAGATGCCGCGCCACGCGGCTGAGGGCGAGCCGCCCGCACCGTTGCGACCGGGCGCCCCAGCGAGAGTTCCGGTTAACCGCAATGCGCACCAGAGCCCACCTGTGGAAGCTGAAATCACGGCGCGGCTGACACATGCCGGCGCGTTCGCCGGCGAGATGGGTTGCAAGAAGGCTGGCTTCGCCGGATCTGGTCTTCGTGTCCTCTTTGCATTTCGATGTGTTGGTTGCGCTGTCTTGTCATCCGAATCGACTGCGAGAGTCAGGCATTAGAGCGAAAGAACCCGTCCGGTGATCTCGTCGGTCCGGTCAGCAGGCCTGGAGAAAGGTGATCGCGGCGAGGACGCGACGGTGGTCATCGCCGGCCTCGGGGAGGTTCAGTTTGGTCAGGATGCTGCGGACGTGCTTTTCGACGGTGCCCTCGGTGACCCACAGCCGACGGCCGATGCCGGCGTTGGATCGTCCCTCAGCCATCAGCGCCAGCACCTCGTGTTCGCGGGTGCTGAGCACCGCGAGCGGGTCGTGGCGACGGCGCGCCGACACCAATTCCTGCACCAAGGCGGGGTCCACCACCGAGGCCCCGTTGGCGATCCGCTCCAGGGTGTCGATGAAGTCGGCCACGTCGGTGACCCGGCTCTTGAGCAGGTAGCCGATACTGCGCCCGCTGGCCAGTAATTCCATCGCGTGTTCGACGTCGATATGGGCCGAGAGCACCAGGATGGCAGTGTCGGGCAGCTCGTCGCGGATCACCCGGGCCGCGTCGAGTCCCTCGGTCGTATTGGTTGGCGGCATCCGAATGTCGGTCACCACCAATTGGGGCATGGTGTCGCGGACCAGCGCGAGCAGCTGCGGACCGTCGGCGGCCTGCCCGACCACGTCGAACCCCGAGCGGTCGAGCAGGCTGGCCAAACCCTCGCGAAGCAGGACGTCGTCCTCGGCCAGGATCACCCGCAGCGGAGTGGCCACCGAGCCGACGCGTGGCATCGGGGCGGGGCTCGCCTCAGCGCGAGTATCCACGCTTCTGTCGGCGGCCATGTCGTCGACGGTTGACTGCGGCTCGCCATATTCGGTGAGCAGGATGTTCGCGGCTGCGTCCACCGGCATACTCCTCCAAGTTTGGGTCCCGAACGATTATCGGATACACTAATGTATCGGATACACAAAAGTATGGAGTGTGATGCGTATAACAGGGCCGACGTCTGCGACCCAGCCACGACGACCACCCGGCGGCGCTTCCGCCCGGGTCACGAAACGGCGCGCGGAAACCCGCGCCAGCTTGATCGACGCTGCATTCCGGGTGTTCGCCGACAAAGGCTTCGGTCAGGTCCGTATCGACGACGTGTGCGCGGCCGCCGGCTACACCCGCGGCGCGTTCTACTCCAACTTCGATAGCCTCGAGGAGTTGTTCTTCGCCCTGTACGACGAGAGCGCCCGGCTCATGGCCGGCCAAGTCACCGAGGCACTCGCCGCCGACGACATCAACCCCGGCGTCGAGGCGGTCATCGAACGCGTCACCGGCACTTTGCTTCTCGATCGCGACTGGCTGCTGATCAAGACCGACTTCCTGCTGCACGCCGCCCGAAACCCCGCTGTCGCCGACCGCCTCGCCGCCCACCGCCAACAACTGCGCACTGAGATCGAGAAGCGACTCGACGGCGCACGCGATCGACTGACCCTCCCGGCCGCGATCGCCGACATCCCTAACGCCGCCCGCGCGGTCATCGCCGCCTACGACGCGGTCACCGTCCAACTGCTACTCGACGGCGACCTCCAAGCAGCCCGAACCTGGCTCAGTCAACTCCTCACCGCCCTACTCAACCGCTAACGAGCTAGTCACAGGACACCCCAACAAGCCGTTGACCGATTGCAGATGCTCTGAAGATCCGCCACGAAACCGAGACTGAGCGCGTTGCTAGGCGGGCAGGCCCTCTCGAGCCGCGCGAATTGCCGGCGCAGTCGACGCCGCTAGCAGAGTGCGCATGTCGTCGGGGTACCGAACGTCAACGACGGCCCCTTCAGCAAAGCGATAGGGCTGCCCCAGAACCAGCCCGAGCAATTGCTTGCGCATGCGTGACATCTCGGCGCGGACAGTGGCTACTCGTGAGCGATCGCCATACAGATCGCCGGCCAACTCCGGTGCCGAGCGGCCACGCCGAATAGTGGCCAGTATGTGCAGGATCTCGGCGTGTCGAAGTGAAATGTCGCGTCGCCAACTTCCGAACTGCCCCGCCATCTCCATCGTGGGCGAGCCCGGCGTGCGTAGATCCAGTGTCACCAGCGAAATCGTTGGGCCCGGTTCGGCGTCCTCCGCTACCCGCACCAGCCAGCCGCCCGGCAACGACTCGACCTCACACATGCCCAGCGTCGGAATCCACGCTGTTCCGGGAGCCACACCGTCCGGTAGCAGGATCCGGTTGTGCAGCGGCAGCGAGTCCACGGCCGCAACCCAGCCGTCTTGGTCGACCGCCAGGGCCGGACGTCCGATACGGGCGAGGATCGGCGCCGCGACCGTTCGCAGGCGGTTCAGGGTGCGGTCGTGCGCCTGACGCAGTCGTGACTCCGCAAGGCGCGCAACGAGATCAACCAACGCCACCGTGGTCGGGTGGACTGTCGCAGCCGGGCCTGATACGTCGACCGCGCCGATGACCTGCCCGGTGCGCGGATCTCTGATCGGGGCTCCCGCGCAGGTCCACGGGTGGTGGCTGCGCAGATAGTGCTCCGCCGAAAAGATCTGCACCGCGCGGTGCGATACCAGCGCCGTACCGATCGCGTTAGTGCCCACCGCGTTCTCGCTCCACTGTGCACCCTCGATGAAGCCGAGTCGGTCTGCTCGACCGAGCACGCCGGGCGACCCGGAGCGCCACAGCACCCGACCCCGGGCATCGGCAACGACCAGAATGTTGTCGCCCTCGGCAATGACCGATTCCAGGCCGTGGGTGACGTCATCGAGGACTGCCAGTAGTCCGGAGGACCGGCGCAGCATGTCAAGTCCTGCATTCTCCACTACCGGAGGCAAATGCCGTTCGGGGTCAATGCCTTTGGCGATCAGGCGTTGCCAGGAGTCGGCGATCACCGCGCGGGGCCGAGCGGGCGCACGGTTACCGGCCATCGTCGCGTCGTAGACCGCGGACAACAGCCGCGCGTACCGTCGCGGATCGTCACCGACCGCCACCGCCGGCT
The DNA here is from genome assembly GCA_025965815.1 of Mycobacterium sp. GTDB lineage: Bacteria > Actinomycetota > Actinomycetes > Mycobacteriales > Mycobacteriaceae > Mycobacterium. The sequence goes on along the minus strand of JAOPWF010000701.1, from coordinate 4,079 downwards.
CAGGACCGGTTGGACCGGGCATCACAGGCGATTGTGCCCCCCGTCACACTGAGGTGGCAACAAGTGCCGCTCACCGGTAGACGAGCCCGCCGTCGATAACACCCGCTTGACCAGTCATGTAGTCGGAATCTGGGCCGGCGAGGTACGCGACGAAGCCTGCCACATCGTCGGGTGTCTCGGGTCGTCCCAGGGCAATGCCGCCAGCGAACTTCTCAAAGGTTTCCCCTTCGGCCGCGCCAGTGAGCTCAGCGAAGCGCTTGTCGATCTCGGTCCACATGTCGGTGCCGACGATGCCGGGACAGTAGGCGTTCACTGTGATCCCCTCGGTCGCGAGCTCCTTGGCGGCGGCCTGGGTGAGCCCCCGCACCGCGAACTTCGTCGCGCTGTAGACACCGAGCATCGCGAACCCGTCATGGCCGGCGATCGAGGACGCGTTGATGATCTTGCCCCGGTGCCCGAGCTCCCTGAACTTGGCGGCGGCGGCCTGGATACCCCAGAGCACACCATTGACGTTGATCGACCAGATCTTCGTGATGTCGTCCGGTGTCGCATCGGCGATGGGCCCAACCTGTGCGATGCCGGCGTTGTTGACGATCACATCGAAGCCGCCCAGAGCGGTCGCAGCGTGGTCCACGGCGGCGAAAACCTGCTGCCGGTCGCTGACATCGGCGACGAACGTCGTTGCCTTCGAGCCGGTCCCGGCGATCTCATCGGCAACCGCGCCGATGCCGTCGGGCGACAGGTCGACCAGGGCTACGTCGGCGCCGTCGCGGGCCAGCCGCAGCGCGATTCCGCGCCCGATGCCGCGGCCGGCCCCGGTGATCAGAGCCACCCTGCCCAGCAGCGGCGGTTTCGGGTTTGACATTGCCTAACTCCGTTTCAGATCGTCGGGTCGACGAGCACCTTCATCTTGGTGCCGGCGTGCAGGGCCCCGAAGCCTTCATCGACGACATCGTCGATCGCAATGTGCGTCACCCACCCGGTGGTGTCGTAGACGCCGCGCGCCATCAGCGCGATCACGGCCTCGAAGTCGGCTGAGGTGTAGCAGAGCGAGCCCTGAATGCGCGACTCGTTCATCACCAGGTTCAGCAGCGGGGTGACCAATGGCTGTTCGTAGATGGCCACGCTGACCATCGGCCGCCTGGCGCCGACGCAGCCCAGCGCGCTCTGGACCGCCGGTGCCACGCCCGCTGCGTCGAATGCCGCCTCCGCGCCGCGTCCGCCGGTGACCTCAGCGATGAACTCGGGCACGTCGACGGCCGTCGGGTCCAGTGTCTTCGCGCCGAGGGCCTCGATGGCGGCGCGCCTCGTCGGGGACGGCTCGACGACGAACACGCTCTCGAGGCCCTTTCCGCACAGCGCGAACCACAACCCGATGCCGATCGGGCCCGCACCGAAGACGACCGCGGTATCGCCCGCCGCGACCTTGCCGAGGGTCGCCGCGTGATATGCGACCGACATCGGTTCGACGAGCGCCCCCAGTTGCAGCGACACGTTGTCGGGCAGCCGGTGCAGCATGTCGGTGGGGACGACGGTGTACTCGGCCATGCCTCCGTCGGACATCAGGCCGTGGAACCCGATCTGCTGGCAGATGTTGTAAGTGCCGGCCTGGCACGGCCGGCAATGTCCGCACCGGTAGATCGGCTCAATCGCTACCCGGTCGCCGACCGCGTAGCCGCTGACCCCGGCGCCGATATCGGTGATGACGCCGGAAAATTCGTGGCCCATGGTCAGCGGCAGCTGCTGGCCGGTCAGCGGGTGTGGCTGCGTCGGCACGAAGATGGGTCCGGCGTAGTACTCGTGCAGGTCAGTGCCGCAGATTCCGTTGTATCCCACCCTGACCTTGACGGTGCCGGCGACCGGCTCGGGTTCGGGTACGTCGGCGACTTCGACCTTGTTGGGTCCGTAATAAATGACTGCTTTCATGTGACCTGTCTATGTGACCTGACCCACATGCCGAAAGAGTTGCAATGGGTTGCAACTCTTGCGTGCCGCACCGTGATGGTGTGCTGTGGCTCACATGACTCAAACCATCGAACGCACGATTCCAGTCGGTGAGCCCACGCCGCAGGCACGTATCGATGCGTGGCTGGCCGATTTCGAGGCGGCCCTGGCGGCTCGGGATGTCGACCGCGCGGCGAACAAGTTCATGACTGACAGCTTCTGGCGCGACCTCGTCGCCTTCACCTGGAACATCAAGACCGTCGAAGGTCGCGACGGCATCGCCGACATGCTCGGCGCCCGGCTTGCCGACACCGACCCGTCCGGCTTCCGGACGCGGGAAGCCCCTTCCCAAGACGGCGACGTCACAACGGCCTTCATTGAATTCGAGACGGCGGCCGGACGAGGCATCGGCCATTTGCGGCTCAAGGGCGACCTGGCCTGGACGCTGTTGACCACGCTGCAGGAGCTCAAAGGGCTCGAAGAACCGAAAGGCTCGACCCGGGTGCTGGGCGCGGTCCATGGATCCGATCCCGACACCCGCTCGTGGTCGGAAAAGCTGCGGGACGAGCAAGCGTCGCTGGGCTACACCGCACAGCCGTACACGCTCGTCGTCGGCGGAGGCCAGGGCGGGATCGCACTCGGTGCGCGCCTTCGGCAGCTCGGGGTTCCGGCGATCGTAGTGGACCGCTACGCGCGACCGGGCGACCAGTGGCGAAGTCGCTACAAGTCGCTGTGCCTGCACGACCCGGTCTGGTACGACCATCTCCCCTATCTGCCGTTCCCGGAGAACTGGCCGGTGTTCGCGCCGAAGGACAAGATCGGTGATTGGTTGGAGTTCTACACCAAGGTGATGGAGGTCCCGTACTGGAGCTCCACCACCTGCCTATCGGCATCCTTCGATGACGCGACGAAGCGGTGGACCGTCGAGGTCGACCGCGAAGGCGAGCGCGTGACGCTGCATCCCGCCCACCTGGTGCTGGCGACCGGAATGTCCGGCAAGCCGAATGTGCCGGCATTTCCGGGCCAGGAGGTGTTTCGCGGCGATCAACACCACTCGAGCCGGCATCCCGGCCCGGACCGCTACGTCGGCAAGCGGGCCGTCGTGATCGGCTCCAACAACTCCGCTCACGACATCTGCAAGGCGCTCTACGAGAACGGCGTAGACGTCACGATGGTGCAGCGGTCGTCGACGCATATCGTCAAATCTGGGTCGCTGATGGACCTGGGCCTCGGCGACCTATACTCCGAGCGGGCGGTGGCCGCCGGCGTGACAACCGAGAAGGCCGACCTGACGTTCGCGTCGCTGCCGTACCGCATCATGCACGAGTTCCAGATCCCGATCTACGATGCGATCCGCGAGCGGGACAAGGACTTCTATGACCGCCTCGAGAAGGCCGGCTTCCGGCACGACTGGGGCGACGACGGGTCCGGGCTGTTCATGAAGTACCTGCGGCGCGGCTCTGGCTACTACATCGATGTCGGTGCGGCCGACCTGGTCGCCGACGGCAGCATCCATCTGCAGCAGGGCCAGGTCGATAGGCTGACCGAAGACTCGGTGATCCTGACCGACGGCACCGAACTGCCCGCCGACCTCGTCGTCTACGCCACCGGCTTCGGATCGATGAACGGCTGGGCAGCCGACCTCATCGGTCAGGACGTCGCCGACAAAGTCGGGAAGGTCTGGGGTTTGGGGTCGAACACCACCAAGGATCCCGGGCCGTGGGAGGGCGAGCAGCGCAACATGTGGAAGCCGACCCAGCAGGAGAACCTGTGGTTCCACGGCGGCAACCTGCACCAGTCACGGCACTATTCGCTGTACCTCGCGATTCAGCTCAAAGCCCGCTACGAAGGCATCCCCACGCCGGTGTACGGGCTGCAGGACGTCCACCACCTGAGTTGATCACCGGTCATTAACAACCACTGCCAACCGCACGGCTCGCCCCGACGAGCGACGACCAACCCACACATGGAGGAACCCATGACCGTTTACGCACAACCCGCGACATCAAGGCCGGCCGGGTGTGGACCAACTGCTATCACGCCTACCCCGCCCACGCGGCGTTCGGCGGCTACAAACAGTCCGGCATCGGCCGGGAGAACCACAAAATGATGCTCGACCACTACCAGCAGACCAA
>JAOPWF010000653.1 GCA_025965815.1 Mycobacterium sp. | reverse complement strand
CTTTCGAGACGCGCATATGTCGTCTTATTCGAGACATCGTTAGCCCTTGCGGCAAGCGGGCCACCGCTCGCGCCGACCTATCCAATGTCGGGTCTTTATGGCGGATCCGCCATTTTCCGCCATTTTGAACGGGAATCCGCCACGGAAAACGAGAACCTGTAGTGACACTTGTTGAGAAATTTGGGCCACTTGGTGACATCCAAGGCGCGGCACCTACGCGGTGCCGGATTCTCAGTTTCATGTCATATATGAGATCGCGACGACATTTAAATTGAGACGACGACATTTTGTTTGAGAACTGACATCGACAACTGTCGAGATGCAACGAACATTGACAGGAATCGCGGGTGTACTTTGACCGAATCTCGACGTGTCGCGCGAAGCTGTCAATCTACGTTGCACAACCCCTGCTCGATGCGACAGATGGACCTGGCGGTCTCCGCGATCTCACCGCATCGGTTGGTCTATATGTCCCACCTCGCGCCACAAGCCTCTTTCAGGCCGATTCCGCCCTGGTCGTGGCTAACATGCGTGCATGCAGTTGGCCCCGGGGGATGTCTTTGCTGGCTTCAGCCACCGAACCGCTGACGCATCAACTCAATTCCCTCCACGTACACCGTGCGGACCGCGTCCGCGGCCTCGGTTTCGCTGGCGCCGTCGGGCACGAACGAGCCGACCCAATCCAGGGCGCATCGATCGGCGGCCAACGGAGATAGCGAGATTGTTGCCCGGTAGTCGGCGATGGGAAGCGGGCCGGTGGCAAGCATCGAATATCCTGTACGCCAGTTGATGTCATCGAAATCCTCGAGCCGCTCGATCAGATGGTCGTCACCGATCGTGACGGTCCGCGTCATCCCGATTGCTGTACCGCTGACCTGCACAGTGCCGTCGCGTGACGCGACCAGCATCTCGGCGAAGCCGCCGAAATCGCTGATCAGCGTCCACACTTGGTGCGCGGAGGCGCCGAGCTCGCACGATTCGCGTACTTCGGTCATGATATTTCTCCTCGAACAGCGTCACGGGATTCGCAGGTGGGCAGCCCGTCGCGCAGAATGTCGACCAACGGGGTAGGACGCAGCGCGAACTCTCGCTGCATGCGGGCGGAGTCGACGACGAACGGCTTCTGCAGCTGATACTGCATTTCGGGCAGTTCGCGGACCACTTTCGAACCCCATCCGGCGGCCCGCAGCAGCCATCCCGGCATCCGGGACAGCCGCGGCTCAGCCACGCCGGCGCAGCCGGCCAGCGTGGTCGCCAACTGGCGTGCGGACACCGGGGCGTTCGTCGGCGCGTGCCAAGCCTGCCCCCACGCGTGATCGCTGGCCGCGGCGGCCGCCAGGGCGCGCGCTGTATCGACCGTGCCGGTCCAGCTGTGCGGGGCGTCGAGGTCGGCGGGCAACATCGCCTGCTTCTGCGCGAGAACCTTGGGTGCGACCATGCGGGTGAAGACCGACATCGCGCCCCGGCCGATGAAATCGCTTGCGCGGATCTCGGTGACCCGGACACGGCCGGCGTCGTGTGCCGCCTTTGCTTCTTCCCAGATTCGTGCCCGCAAAGCGCCCTTGCGCGAGTTGGGCCGCATCGGCAGGTCTTCGGTCATCGGCCCATCGACGGGCCCGTAGCCGTAGAGATTGCCCAGCATCACGTAGTTCACTTGCGCCTTGATCGCTGCGTTGAGCAGCCCGGCCGCCAGCGCGGGAAACTGCGTACGCCAGTGCTGATACGGCGGTGCGGCGCAATTGAACAACGTCGACGCCCCGCGGATCGCGGTGGCCAGTTGGGAGGCGTTCGTTGCATCAAGGGCGACCCGGCGGATGCGCGGGTGCGACGGGCCGCTACCGCTGCGGGTGATCAGCCGCACGTCGTGGCCTTCCTCAGCCAGCAGTTCGGCGGTCGCGACGCCGGTGCCACCGGCACCGACGACGACGTTCATCGACATGGTTCTCCTCGGGTTGGTGGGGACGCGGTTCACTATCGCCGCGGGTGGGGCACTACGGTAGTGGCTGAAATGCCACAGATGCGGAGGTTCTGGCCATGCATCAAATAGCCGTGGTCGCGGTCGCGCCGGTCGGCGCTTTCGAGCTGTCGATACCCGACCTGTTGTTCGGAGGTGTCGTCGTTGACGGCCGGCCCGCGTACGCGACACGCACCTGCACGTCACGCCCGGGAGCTGTGGCCACGCGTGGCGGCTTCGACGTGCTTGTCACCCATGGACTCGGCACCATCGCGCGCGCGGACACCGTCGTGGTCGTCGGCACCGGTGCGCGCGACGATTTCACCCCAGAGTTGTTGGCGGCGTTGCGAAAAGCGAGTGTTCCGGGGGGCGCGGATGGCGTCGATCTGCACCGGTGTGTTCGTGCTGGCGGCAGCAGGTCTGCTCGATGGGCGATGCGTGACCACCCACTGGCAATACGCCCGAGAGCTGGCGGAGGCGTTTCCACAGCTACGGGTCCGGCCCGAGGTGTTATTCATCGAAGACGGCCCGATCGTCACCTCGGCCGGTCTCGCGGCGGGAATCGACTTGTGTCTGCACCTGATCCGCACCGATCACGGTGCCGCGGTGGCGAACACCGTTGCGCGCCTGGCGGTGGTGGCCCCGGTGCGTCCGGGCGGACAGGCGCAGTTCATCGATGCCCCCGTGCCGTCGATCGGCGCGGCGACTCTGGACGCCACCCGTGCCTGGGCCCTGACCCGGCTGTCGGACAAACTCACGCTGGCCGACCTGGCCGCCCACGCGAACGTCAGCGTGCGCACACTCAATCGCCGGTTCCGGGCCGAGACGGGCCTCAGTCCCCTGCAATGGCTGCTGCAGCTGCGGATAGACCGTGCCCGCGAACTCCTCGAAACCACCGATCTGCCAATGCATGTCATCGCCCACCACACCGGCATCGGAACCGTCGATTCCCTGCGCGATCACGTGATCCGCAAGACCGGACTCACGCCCAGCGCATACCGGGCCACGTTCACCCACTCCCCCGGCCAAGTAGCCGGCTAACGCTGTCTGGTCAGGATCGCGATCGCGGAGCCCCGCGCTTGCTCTACGGTCCTTCCGCCGGGCGCGTCCGGGGATGCGGCGACGAGGAGCCGACGTCGTCCACACCGAGGCCACCGAGCAGCGCCTCGGTAAGACTCGCAGCGATGCGCCGGGCACGGGAGGCGTCAATGTCGGTGCCGGCGAAGGCGTTTAGAAAGGCGTGATGGAAGCACCCGCCGATCAGCAGCGCCGCACCCGCGGCAGGATCGGTGCCGGCCCGCAGTCGGCCGAGTCGCTGCTCGGTGGCCAGATAGACATTCGAGGGCGTCGTGGACAGCCGGTCGGTGCCGCTCTCTGTGCTGCATGAGGCACTCGTCGAGACCGACACGATGACGCTGCTGGCCGAATTCGCCGCGGACCGTCGCGCAGCCCTGATGCAGATCGTCACACAGGCCCGTCAGCGGGGGAGAGCGTCGACTGAACGAGGGCAGCCTTGTTAGTCGATCAGGCATTCGGTCTGCTGTGGTACCGACTCAGCTTCGACAACGCCGCGCTCGACAAGCGAACAGGGACTGAGCTCGCGAGAACTGCGGCTGCACAACTCCGCGCGTGAGCGGCGAACGGTCTTGCACCGGAGTATGTTATGCCAGTCAGGCGCCCGCAGATGACCGCGCCCTCGGCAGGTGCCTCAAGAGCTGTGGCGCTGGTTGAAGTGGCGCGGCCGACGGAGGGCCAGCGTCGAGGCTTGGCCCGTCCGACGGTTGGCCGGTCGGTGCGGGTGGTCACCGGATCGGGATTGTCGCTGAGATAGATCGTGCGCAGCCAGATGGACGTCCCCACGTCTACGACACTATTCAGCGGCAAAGACCTTGGTGCGTCGCAGAAGCCACACCTGCGGTGGTTGAGAAGCCACAGCGGCGCCTGTAGGTTCCTAAAACCGGTGTCATCTCACGGTCATTTGACCAGCAGCGATGCGCGTTGTCTCACGCGATGTCATCTGGTTTCTGTCTCAGATTCGTGTCATTTCTTCAGAACTACCCGAACCTGCTCATGGGACGGCTACACCTGCTGTTCGTGTCGGCGCGCTTATGCTTGCAGTTAGCAGAACCTTTTCGTCACCGTGACGGTCTGCACGGCCTGCTGTCGGAAGCCGACCCCGATCGGGAGCACAACATGGTTGCCGTCAACGCCGATGCGCTCGTACACCTCACCCGCGCCGTACTGCCAGCTATAAGCCCTGCACCCGCTCCGGACTCCCGCTCGGGGGCCGACACACGCTCAGCAATTGCGAATCGCCCTCCGAGCTAAATTCGTCCTTAGTGACGTTCTCGGCTATCGCGGGGGCCAGGTACAGTCAATATTGCTGGGCCGCAATATATTTAGGAACGCTTAGAGCAGCGTGGCGTCATCGTGTTCGGCGGTATTCGCGTGGGCTGATGCCGTAGACCCCGCGGAAGGCGCGGGTGAAGTTGGCTTGGTCCTGCACCACGACGGCGCGGTAGACAACTTCTACACCAGCCGTCAGCATGTACGACATGGGTGCGGCCAATCGCGACGGGCTGCGCAATGGTCTCAGCCTCGAGCAGCGTAGGCAGATCGTCGAACCGGCCGCTCAACAGCGTGATGTCGAATTCGCAGGCGGTGAAACGGAATTCACCTCGGCAACGCCCGAAGCGTTGACCGATCAGTCGACGCCGATCGACCGCGAGTTCTTTGATTTCTACCGCACCGCAAGGGGTTACAGCCCCAATACCACCACCCATCCCACGCGCACTAGCAACGTCAAGTTCATGAACTTCTACCCATTCGCAGATATCGAGACCATCTCGCCGCGACCCATGCTGTTCATCACCGGGGAGCAGGCCCACTCACGCGAATTCAGCGTAGACGCATACCAGTTGGCCGCCGAGCCGAAACAACTGGTGATCATCCCCGGCGCCGGTCATGTCGATCTCTACGACCGGGTCAATCTCATCCCGTTCGACACGTTGACCACGTTCTTCCGCAACATCCTGGGCGGTCAGTGAGGTTTGGACGGCCCACTGACACGGCGGCGTCTCCCGTCCGTGTCCTTCAGGACATCCGCACGACACGTGAATCGAGAACTTGTTTGGCCGGCGGGTTCGTTGGTTGTCTCATGGAATGTCATTTTGGCTTGAGTCTCAGTTCCATGGCATTTCTTCAGATGTCGCGCTTTCTGCGTCGTAGCTTGTTCGGCGGCCTGCTTGAGGTTGGGGTGCCCGGATCCGGTTCGCCAGCGGGCCACTGCCGTGCGAGGGCGAGATCCGTCGGATG
>JAOPWF010000620.1 GCA_025965815.1 Mycobacterium sp. | reverse complement strand
ACCGCGGCCCCGTCGCGCTTTTCTCGGGCACCCGCATCGAACAGTCTGGGTGTGACGTCGCGACCGCCGCCGGACTCGACGCCGACTGGCACACCAGCCAACGCGGCTGGCTGGGCGCGGCAGTCCTCGTCGACGTCCACCGTGCCCACGGGAGCTGCTGTCGCCCGGGCCGCCCCGTGACCCGCACCGACTACCCCCGTTACCACTGGGTGTTCGACGCACCCGCACGGCTCGCCCGATCCTGCCACGGCCGCGGATTCGTCGGATTACGCCCCGTCTCGTGGTCAGTCCTGATCCGCCCCAGTGCCCTGCGGCCGACCCCCAACCCCGCCAGACCGGCCGTGGATGAAGCCCGATGACGAACAGACATACCCCCGCAGACGACTACGCGTGGCTCACGAGCGTCGGACTCGGCGTGATCGGTGCGCGGTCATGAGCGCGACGGTGAGTACGCCCGTACCGGGCCGCTGGCTGCGCACGCTGTGCAGCGGGCGACCCCACCAAATCATCAGCGACGGCCAGCGCCCCTATCTGTTGCGCCGATACCTCCTACCGCCCAACCGTTGGCTGAACCTCTATCTGCACAAGTTCGTCGGCTCCGACGATCCCCGCGGCCTGCACGATCACCCCTGGCCGTTCGCCACTCTAATTTTGGCTGGTTCTTACTACGAGACCACCTCGGCAGGCCAGCAACGACGCGGGCGCGGCACGCTGGCCGTCCACCGCGCCACCCACCGCCATCGGGTCTGCTTACCGCATGATACCCGTGGCCACGAAATCCCCTGCTGGACACTGATTGTCACCGGGCCGCACCAACGTCAGTGGGGATTCTGGTGCCCGCACCCGCCCTGGACAGACCGTTTCATCCCTTGGCAGATGTTCGGAGACGGCGGCTGCGGAGAAACCCAGCTCGCCGCAGAGGAACGGAGTCGGTGATGACCCCTTCTCCACCGCACACCGAGTCGAAGCGACCTCAGCACGCACGATCCGCAACGAACGGGAAGCGCCGACATGGCTGACACCGAACTCATGACCAAACCGATCGACCGCAACGCAATGCAACTGCGCCGCTTGCGCTTCCGCGTCCACGTCCTGGAGGCGTTCATGGCCGGTGTGGTCGTGTTCATTGTTCTGCTCACCGTGCTCATTGCACGCGAGACCGCAGCACTTCACAGCCTGCAGAACGGATCGCCGCCGCACCGGCCGGCCGCGCCAGCACTCAGCACCTGCCTTGGCCTGCCCACCATCGCCCCCGAAATGCGCTGTGCCGCAGAGGAGCCAGGGGAGACTGGCCCGCCACCAGTCGTGGGGATTGCTCGCACAGTACCGGCTTCCCAGCCGTGAGCGCCCCGGCCCGCGTCGAGTCGACGCCACCCGCACCATCGAACGGCGCGACCACGGCCCGGCCGCAGCGCGACCGCGACGCCGACGCCGCCCGCACCCGGGCGCGCCGGGCACGACGTCGCCGCGACGAGCTGACCCGCCACACCAACTGCCTGGCAGGCGTGGGCGCCCGGCCGCTGCCTGAGCACCCCACCATCGGCGACGTGGCGGCGTTCTACATGACCAGCGTGGGATCCATTCGCGCACTTCGCAACGCCCACATCGACGAATTCGCCGCCGACGGTTGGCGCCCGGGATCCGCCGATGAACCCGGCAGTGAGCGCTGGCCGGCGCCCGCCGCTCTACGGGTCGGCTTGTTACTTCTGAACAACCCCGTCGCAGCACAGCTCCGCTACCGCCTAGGGCAAGGCGAACTTCCCGTGAGCTACTCCACGACGTCGCATCGGATCCGACAGTGTCAGGCGCTGCACGAACGCGCGGCCCGCATCGTCGAACACGTACGCGACGAAAGCCCCGACGACCTGTGGCGCGACCTGCACAGCGCCGACCGCTACCAACTCCAGGCACTGGTCATCACCCTCGCCGCGCTCATTCCGATGGACCAGCCGAACCTCACCCGCTGGCTAGTTGACATGTCCTCCACCCTCGACGAGGAGGGCGGCAGCATCGGCAAAGGGCTGGCCATGCTCATCCCCACACCACCAACGACGCCGCACCACCCGGTCGGGCACCTCGCAGCGGTCGAAGGCCGACGATGATCCACACCCACACCTGCACGGGCCGGACATGACAACGGCCGCACTGCACTGGACCCGCCACCACGACCCGCACGCGGTGGCGGCACCACCGGCGGCCATCAGACTCGCTGACAGCGACGCGGTGCGCGGGCTTCTGCAGGCCGGGCTGCACTGGCTGCACGACACCGCCCAACCCGACGACGCCGTCATCGACGCCCACGGTGCGGCCGCCGCCACAAGCGACAATCGGCTGATCCGGTTCGTGCCGCTGGGCTGGGGTTGGCGGGCCAGCATTGTGATCGAAGTCGCCCACGTGTCGTGGGGCGCCGGCCCGGGGGGGGGGCCGCCCCTCAATCCGCTGCACCCCCACGACATCGACACCGTCGCCGCGCAACTGGGGGCCCTGGGCGCCGCCGTCACCGCAACGCGCGGCGCCAGCGCCGGGCTGGCCGGCAACATCACCCTCGCCCGATCCGCCCACCCCAGCCTGCGGGCCGCCGTCACCCGCTTCGTCGCCGGCTGTCCCACCCATCACAGCAGGATCTGTGGTCACCCCCACCGCCACGGAGGCCACCACAACTGCCCTTGGTACAGCAACGGCCAACGCGGTGTCCGGTGGCCCTTCGATCCCTGGCCCGGCCGAACAGGGTCGTCGTGAGCACACCGCACCTGCCGAACTGGCTGTTGGCCAGCAGACGGTCCTCGGCAGCGATGCCCGGCGCGGACAGCCAGTACCGATGCGACCTGCGCGTGTGGGATCCGTCGTTACCGGTGCTGGGCTGGGCAATGCACGACGATGCCGACGGGATACGCACCAAGCCAACGGTCCGGCGGTGCATCGGATTCGCCCGCGCGTGGGGCTACGGCGGCATCGTGCGCCACCTCTACGGCAACCCCCTCTCGGCCGGGGTCCAGCACCACGACCCGTTCGGCGCCGACAACGACGCCGAACCCTGCGGCCACGGGCAGCAAGACCTCACAGTGCTCGCCTGGGGGGCCGACGTCGCCTCCAACCGCGCCAGCACCATTGCCGCCACGCTGTGGCGAGGCTGCATCGAGCACGGCGGATCACTGGCGGTATTGGGCTGGACCCCCGACGGACGACCGTGCCATCCGCTCGACGTGGGCCCCGACTCCCTTCCGGAATGCCTCACACCGA
>JAOPWF010000589.1 GCA_025965815.1 Mycobacterium sp. | reverse complement strand
CGAGACTGCCGTTGTCGGGGAACTTGATCCGCCCCGTTTTTCTGTCGATAAACGGGTTGGGAACTCCCATGTCACTCTCCTGTCGAAACACACACTCACGTCAGGACCGGCCGTTGCACACCTGCCGATCCCGGGGGCTCCGCCGATCGGCGCGAGCCTAAACCTCACAGATCGTACAGAGATCCAGCCGTTCACTGTCGGATCCCGGTCCGGTTATCGGCATTCAATATCCGGATTGCTTCTGACCTGCGCGATCGTAGCGAACCACGCTGACTACTCTTAGTTTTTTCTTAATGTTAGGCGAGACCGCTGCGGCCGCCAAATCGACAGGCCAGCCCGCCGTGTCATCCATGCTTGGGATGGGGCGCATTGTCCACGACCCCCTGAGCCCAGCCCAGCGTCCACTGGGTGGCCGACTGACCGTCCAGATTCCAGAACTGCGGCGTGCCGTACAGCGCGTGCACTGGTTGGCCGGCGCCGCCGCTGAGCACCTCCAGCGTCTGCGGCAGCTTGGTGATGCTGAACGCCTCCTGCGGAGCGGCGCAGATCAGGTCGCCGGGAGCGCAGATCTCGTTGGTGCGGTCGTTGAGCGCGCCGAAGCCACCGGGCCGCGGGCCGGTCATCGTCAGGCCCATTGCCGACAGCGTCGGCACTTCCTGCAGCGTGACCTCCGCGCCCTGGCCGACCGGGTCAGGGCCGATCTCCTTACCTACACCGTCCTGACGGCGGCCGTCGGCGATCAGCGTCACGCCAAGCACCAGGTCCTCGTCGACGGGGCCGCGACCGTTGCCGACGTCGCTGGCGATGTCACCGGCGATCACCGCGCCCTGTGAGAAGCCCACCAGCACATAACTGGTCAACGGGCAGCGATTGTTCATGTCCGCCATTGCCTTGACCGCGGCGCGGGTGCCCTCGGAGCGGCTGTCGTTGTAGGACATCTGCGTGTCCGCCGAGAACGGATTGTGGAACTGCGCGGTGTACGGCACAGTGAACGTCTCCACGCGTTCGCCACCGAACTGTTGGGCGATCGGACGGGTGACGTTCAACAGCAGCGCCAGCGGGAACTGTCCCGGGTTGAGCGGATCTTCCTGATTGGACGACTCCCAGGTGCCCGGAACGGACATCAGCATCGTGTCCGGGCAACTGGCGTCCTGGAACTCGGGGCGCGGCTTGCGCTCCCCCGGTGTGGTGGGGGCCGGCGGCACCGCGCTCGGCGGCAATGCCGTCGTCGGCGTCTCCGGGCGGCGCATGATGATCACCACGACAGCCACGACCAGCACCACGACGACGACCATCGCCCCGGCGGCGATGAGGCCGAGAATGCGGTGGCGCTTACGCCGACTGTTGTTTGCCATCGTCTCCTGCTAGCAGAGTTGTTGGGTTGCAATACGGATGTAGCTCGCCGTCGCGGTGTCGACCTGGGACGACGTCGGGGCCATGGACTTCATATCAGAGTTACGCACGTCGCTGCGCACCAGTGGCACGATGAAGTCCCAGACGGCCTCATCGCTCTGGTTCGCCGCACGCGCCTGGCAGACATAGGAGCCGATGCTCAGCGCCAGCAGCTCACTGGACGGTCGCACGCCGCCGGCCACCAGTGCGTCCAGATAGGCGCGCTGCTGGCCGCTCACGACCAGCGTGTTCGGCTGCGCTCCGGGTACCGGGGGCGCGGGTAGCGGCGGAGCGGGCACACCGGACTGTCCATCCGGTCCCGGCTCGGCGGTTTCCGACGCCGGCAAAGCCATCTTGGCCATGATGTCGTCGCCCCCCATGCATCCGGTGAGGAGAGCTGCGGCGGCGACGATCAAGAGCGACGACGCGACCAGGGTGGCCGGCCACTTTGCCGGACGGGTCGCCCGTTGAGGCGACCGCCGTACCGTCTGCTGCACGCCTCCACGGTACCGGCTGGCCGGATCGGTCCCGGACGGCCGAGGATCAGCGCCGTCGTCTACTTGATGACCGCGACCAGATCGCCGGACATCGCCCCCAGCTGCGGCGCCCAGCTCGACCAGCCGTTGTCGCCACCGGTCGGGAAGTCGAAGTGCCCGTTGCGGCCGTTGACGTCCCGGTAGTGGGCGTAGAAGGTGCGGTTGGTGCCCTGCGCGATCTCGGGATAGCCGATCATCGCCGCGGGGTCACTGGCCGTACCGCTCATCGGGCTGTAGATCCACAGCCGCGTGTTGTTGTCCACCAGCAGCTGCGCGTGCACGTCGGGGTCGTGCCACTTCCACCGGCCCAGCTGGGGCAGACCCCACATGTTGCGGACGTCAACCCCGCCGTAGGTGGCCAGGCCGTCGGTGATCGCACCGTTGACATCGGTTCGCGACGGGGTCAGGTAACCCGACATCGAGCCGGCGTAGCGGAACCGGTCCGGGTGGAACGTCGCCATCATCAGCGCGCCGGTTCCGCCCTGTGCGGCGCCGACGATGCCGTGCCCGCCGGGAGCCAGGCCCTTGTTGGCGGCCAGCCAGTCGGGCAGCTCGCTGGACAGGAAGGTCTCCCACTGCCTGCTGCCGTCCTGCTCCCAGTTGGTGTACAAGCTGTAGGCGCCGCTCGCGGGCGCCGCCACCGAGATGCCCTTGCCGGCAAGCGTATTCATCGCGTTGCCCGCGGTCACCCAGTTGCTGACGTCGGGCGCCGCGTCGAAGGCGTCCAGCAGGTAGACGGCGTGCGGACCGCCGGCCATGAACGCCACCGGAATGTCACGTCCCATCGCGCCGGACGGGACCATCAGGAACTCGACCGCGGGAGCGGCCTTGGCGGCGCCGATAGCGCCGGTCGTCGTGGTGGACCCCCACATCGCGGCCGCCATCAACACGGCGCACAGCACCCGCACAAGCATCGACAGACTTCTCATACCCACCTCACTGAATGGCGCCCACCTGGGGCGCTTGACCTCTCCCGCTGCCCGCCGACCCGCTAGGTAGTGAACCACATCACCGTTCGACGGCGCTCCCAAAACGGCCGACGGCGGCGACCCCTGAAGGTCGCCGCCGTGCGGTCGTGTCGATCTGAGCTGTTACGCGGTCGGCGTGGCGCCGAGCACGCGCTGCAGGTCAGGCTTCATCTGTGACAGCTGCTGTTGCCAGTAGCCCCAGCTGTGGGTGCCGGCGTCCGGGAAGTTGAAGATACCGTTGGTACCGCCATCGGCGATGTAGTTGTCCTTGAAGGTCTTGTTGGTGCGCAGGGTGAAACCCTCAAGGAACTTGGCGGGCACGTTGTTGCCCTCCAGGCCGCCGGTGCCGATGTCGGCCGGGGTGCCGGTGCCGCAGTACACCCAGATGCGGGTGTTGTTGGCGACCAGCTTCGGCAGGTTGACCATCGGGTCGTTGCGCTTCCACGCCGGATCACTGGACGGGCCCCACATGTCCTCGGCCTTGAAGCCACCGGCGTCACCCATCGAGACACCGATCAGCGTGGGCCACCAGCCCTCGGACGGGTTCAGGAAGCCCGACAGCGAGGCGGCGTAGATGAATTGATCGGGATGCCAGGTCGCCAGGTTCAGCGATGCCGAACCGGCCATCGACAGGCCGACGGCGGCGTTGCCGGTCGTCGCGACCTGCTTGTTGGACGCCAGCCAGCCCGGCAACTCCTGGGTCAGGAAGGTCTCCCACTTGTAGGTGAGGGTCGGGCCCTTGTTCCGCGCCGGCGAGTACCAGTCGGCGTAGAAGCTGGACTGCCCGCCGACCGGCATGATCACTGACAGGCCGGACTGGTAGAACATCTCGAACGCGTTGGTGTTGATGTCCCACCCGTTGAAGTCGTCCTGCGCGCGAAGGCCGTCAAGCAGGTACACGGCATGGGAGCCGGCGCCACCGCTCTGGAACTGGATACGGATGTCGCGGCCCATCGAGGGCGACGGCACATCCAGATACTCCAC
The DNA here is from genome assembly GCA_025965815.1 of Mycobacterium sp. GTDB lineage: Bacteria > Actinomycetota > Actinomycetes > Mycobacteriales > Mycobacteriaceae > Mycobacterium. The sequence continues at coordinate 3,322 of JAOPWF010000589.1, read as the reverse complement.
AGGTAGGCCTGGCCGGGAAAATGCCCCGGCTGTCGCCGAGCCCCCAGCAACCCCGATCAGGCCGGGCAAAGTAGCCGCTGCCACCGCCGCGACCACCAGCCGGCGCGACCAGGCGCCGCGCATCTTCTCAACGAACTTCATACTGCAACCCATCCCATCTTTCGTGTGCCGCACCGCATGCGCTCCACGCCGCAGTGCCTTGGTAGTCAACCACACCACGTGTGATCGCTCTCTCTTCCGAATCTGACCTCACACCACTACTCAGCCGTTGAGCGTGGAGATGAGGTCTGGTTTCAGGGCTTGCAACTGCGCAGCCCAGTACGCCCACGAGTGGTTACCCGCCGGTGGGAAATTGAAGGTGGCATTACTGCCGCCGGCCTGCGTGTACTTCTCCTGGAACCGCTTGTTACTGCCGATTGCCAGCGACTCCAGGCTGTTCGCGTTGAACGACTGACCGGGGTCGGCGTTCTCGTCGAGTGGGGTCGCCCCACCCGGTGCGCAGTAGATCCAGATCCGGGTGCCGTTACCGACGATCCGGGACACCTGCTCGACCGCATCGTTGCGCTTCCAGGCCGGATCCCACGGCGGCCCCCACATGTTGTCGACGTTGTAGCCGCCGGCGTCCAGCATGGCCACCCGGATGGCCTGCTTCATGAAGATCGTCGAGGGATTGAGGAAACCAGACAGCGACGCCGCATAGCTGAACTGACCGGGGTGGTAGGCCGACAGAATCAGCGCCGCGCCGCCGGCCATCGACAGGCCGACCACACCGTTGCCGGTTGTCGAGACCTGCTTGTTGGCGGCCAGCCACTGCGGCAGCTCGTTGGTGAGGAAGGTCTCCCATTTATAGGTATAGGGCTGCTTGTTGAAGCTCGACGGCGAATACCAGTCGGTGTAGAAGCTGGACTGCCCGCCCACGGGCATCACCACCGAGACGCCGGACTGGTAGAACCACTCGAACGCCGGGGTGTTGATGTCCCAGCCGTTGTAGTCGTCCTGGGCCCGCAGGCCGTCGAGCAGGTACACGGCCCTGGTCGATGTCGCCGCCGGGGCGGCTCCGGCGCTCGATGTCGCCGCCGGGGCGGCTCCGGCCTGGAACTGAACACGGACATTGCGGCCCATCGCCGCGGAGTAGACGTCGAGGTACTCGACCGGCAGACCCTCCCGGGAGAAGGCGCCGGCGGTCGCCGAGCCCCCCGCCACCGAGACCAACGCGGGTAACATCAGCACCGCCACCAGTGCAGCTGCGAGGCGCCGCAATCCTGAGCTGCGCACAGCGCGGTTACCCAGTGTTCTACCCATCTGTTGCTTCAACCATCCGTTCACGTGTCCAGCGTTGCGTCCAGGGCACAGCTCGCGGCAAGTGTTCTACACACCTGACTGGGTATCGCCACAACCTCACTGCAGCGTTACCGGCACAGCACCCGACCAGCTAACAAGCGGTTAACGGCTAGGGTCCCGTCGCCGGTAAGCCAGTGTAAGGGGTGACCCCCAAATCGGGCTTATCCAGGCCGCACCGGATCAGTTCGTATTCGGGCACCCGGTCGATCCGGTAGCTGGTGAATTCATACGCATGCAGGACGTTTGACGCGAATCGTCGCAGGCCCAGGGGGCTGCGGATGGACGTCAGAACCGCATCGGTGCCAGGGCATTTCAGCGCCGCCTCGGCCTCGGCGATCCAGCCCTTGTCGAGGTACGTCGGGATGAACGGCGGCTCCTTGAGGAACGGTCCCTCGGCGACCGCCCAGTCCGGGAAGAGGTTCTTGTCGTGTCCGATCCGGCCGTCCTCCAGCCGCGCGGTGTGCGCCGCCAGCGGGTTGGCCAACCCGATCTGGTCGATGACCCGCACGTCCAGCCCGACGTTCATGCCGAGCATGCCGAGGTTGGTGAAGAACACTGTGTGCGGGCGTGTTTCGTTTCGCCTGGGCGGAGCGCCCGGAGGCGGCGGCGGGGGCGGTACCGCCGGAACCACATCCCACTGGTCGTAGTTGCCCGCGGGCAGCAGCAGCGCGCCGTCCGGGGTGTTGTTGAGCGCGACCAGCACCGCCCGCATCCGCGGGTAGTCGAGGTAGTCCGCGGCTGTCAGCGGGTGCGCGTTGCCGGTGGCCTGGGCGTAGAACCGCCGCTCGTCCACGATGCCGGAGTACGTCACGCGGGTGGCGTCGGGACCCATGCCGGGCGAGTTCGCGGCCCACAGTGCCCACCCGGCGACGGCAAGCCAGAGCACACTGACCGCGCCGGCCAGCACATAGCCGGTCTCGCGCGCGAACTTCGTCCCATCCGGTAGCAGCACGGGAATCACCGCGACGGGGACGAGCAGGCAAAACAGCGGCGTCAGCAAAACTCGGCCGTGCATGAAATCGCCGCCCTGCCGGATCCAGTACGCGGCCTGCAGCAGCCCGCTGACCACCATGAAGGCCACCACGGCCGCCGGGCTCTGCACGATGCGCGCCACGCGGCTGTAGCCGGGCGGCACGTCGCGGCGGATCCACCAGGGACGGCTGCGGGAGACCCGCAGCACCGCCGCCAGCGCCAACAGCAGGACCGCGGGCACCCACAACAGGTAGGGCTGGTTGAAGTTCGCCAGATAGGTCAGGCCCTGCTGCCACTTGGACCCGGAGGCGTCCTTGGCCAGCGCGGTGCCCGGGACCAGCAGGCCGTAGTAGCCCATCCGGAAGATCTGATAGGCCACCGGCACCAGGCCGCCCGCCACCAGGATCAACAGCCGCCGGCGCCAGCCGCGCGCCGTGACCAGCATCATCACCAGGGCAAGTCCACCCATCAGCGCCAGCTCGGGACGCACCAGGACCGACATCCCGGCAATAAACGCCAGGAACGCGGTGAACCACCGACTGACCGCGTTGCGCTGCGGCACATCAACGGGGGTGCGGCTCGCTGGCGGGCTACCGCGGCGGGCGAGCGCAGGCGGCATCGTTCTGGCCGGTTGGGCGGGCCTCGCGCGCAGCGCCTGCGACCAGGTGACCATCATCCACCACAGCAGCCCCAGGTACGCCAGCACCAGGCCGTTCTCCAGCCCGGAGGAGGCGAAGTCACGGGCCGGCGGCACGGCGATGTACACCAGCGCCCCGGCCGGCAGCAGCAGCGCACGCCTGCCCTGCAGGCTCGGTGCGAACAGCCGGGCGGCGCCGAGCATGGCCAGCACCACGCCGAGCACGCTGAGAATCAGGGCCAGCGTCAGCGCCACGTACTCCAGCCGGGCCGGACCGCCGATCCAGCCGCCGAGGTAGACCAGGTAGGTCCACAGCGTCGAGGTGTTGGCCTCGACACGCTCCCCCTCGTTGAAGACGGGGCCGTTGCCCGC
>JAOPWF010000585.1 GCA_025965815.1 Mycobacterium sp. | reverse complement strand
AGTCGCCGGGCAATGTTCAGATCGACGACTCCCCGGCCGGTCCGATATATCCCTACTACGGCGACTACCCCTTCTACGGCGGCTATCACGGCGGCGGCTACGGCGGCTACGGCGGCTATCACGGCGGCGGCAGTGGTGGGGGCGGACACCGGTAGCGGTCAATGACCGGCACGGGCACGCCTAGCCTATGAGCGTGCCCGTGTCCCGGCGCAGCGATTGCAAGCAGGCAAATTGAATTGCGTACTTAGTGCGTACGGAGAGTGCCTAAATAGCTGAGCTGCGGCTTACACCTTCAAGCGGAACTTCCACTTGAGCGTTGGCGAACATTGACTGGCCGCGGCGGGCAGACTCTTCGCGGTTCAGGTGCGTTGATGACATTGGCAGCTAACAACCCGCCGCGGGATTGCTGCGGACGGACTGCGGAAGGCCCTGGAATCATGGCCCGTGTGGAGAAGCAGGCGGCAGCCGCGCTCGACATGTCGACGACGTACCTAGTCCAGATGATGCGCACGGGGAAGATCCCTGCTTGGGCAGCGGGTCGACTCTTGTTAACCGGAATGCGCATGACGTTGTCCGGTTTGCGCGAAATGCGGGTAAGCGCATCCGTTGAGTCCGAGCGGATGAGATGACTGTGGTCGGCGGCGGGCTGGGAGTTGGTCGGTCTGTTGTGAGGCGTGGGGGGGAATCCTCGCTTCCAGCAGCAACCGAAGCCCCAGCTCGCCGTTTCATCGGCAGATAGCGACAGCACCGGCTAGCAAAAGCTGATTCGCCTGCGCGACAACCTTGGATCGCCTTAATCTACGGGTACGTTGTTTGGGGGTTGACAGGGCTAGCGGGGGGTTTCGTGGCAAAGGTTCGTGTGCTGCTTATTGCCAGCGCGGTTGGGCTCGTCGCCACAGCGCTAAGTGCGACCGCACAGGCCGACCCAGACGGTGATTACCTGAACGTCTTGGGAAACAGCCCAGGGTTCTTCGGTGGTGTGCTCAACGACGCGATTTATGTGGGCGCTGGTCATAGGGCCTGCGACGCACTGCGCGGCGGCGCCACCCCTGAGGACGTGGCATCCCGGTTGGTAATTTCTCCGTTCACGACGCCGTACATGGCACACACCATCGTCGACGCGGCACAGGCCACGATGTGCCCGGACACCAAGCACTGACGAGGAACGTATACCGCTAGCGCACCCGAGCGGCGCCGGCTGTGACGTGGTGACGGTTCACCGGGCGCTCGGGCACTCATCGGCCGCCATCACATTGACGACGTACGCGCACCTCTGGCCCGACGCGAATGGCCGCACCCGGAAGGCTGCCGGAGAGATATTCAGTGCCTCTGTCGAAGCTGCTGCGGACGCACTGCGGACGGAGAACCACTAAACCACTGCTGAACTGCGGTTTTACAGGTTGAAGCGGAACTCGACGACGTCGCCGTCGGCCATCACGTAGTCCTTGCCCTCAATGCGTACCTTGCCCGCGGCCTTGGCGGCGGTCATCGACCCGGCAGCGATCAGGTCCTCGTAGGAGACGATCTCGGCCTTGATGAAGCCCTTTTCGAAGTCGGTGTGGATCACCCCGGCGGCCTTGGGCGCGGTGTCGCCGTGGTGGATCGTCCAGGCCCGGGCCTCTTTCGGCCCCGCGGTCAGATAGGTCTGCAACTTCAGCGTGTGGAAGCCGGCCCGCGCCAGGCCGTCCAAGCCACGTTCGGTCTGCCCGATGGACTCCAGCAGCTCGGCGGCCGACTCGTCGTCGAGCTCCTGCAGTTCGGCCTCGATCTTGGCGTCCAGGAACACCGCGTCGGCCGGAGCCACCAGCTCGCGCAGGGATGCGACGCGCGCGGCGTCGGTCAACACGGCCTCGTCTGCGTTGAACACGTACAGGAACGGTTTCGTGGTGAGCAGGTTCAGCTCACGCAGCAGCGCCGAATCGACCTTCGCACCCGCCGCGAACAGCGTCGTGCCGTCGTTGAGCACCTCTTGGGCGGCCGCCGCGGCCTCGTGCACCGGTCGGCGGTCCTTGTTGTTGCGGGCCTCCTTCTCCAGCCGCGGCAGGGCCCGCTCCAGCGTCTGCAGGTCGGCCAGGATCAGCTCGGTCTCGATCACCTCGATGTCGGACTTGGGGTCCACCTGCCCGTCGACGTGGACGACGTCGTCATCGGAGAACACCCGCACGACCTGGCAGATGGCGTCGCACTCCCGGATGTTGGCCAGGAATTTGTTGCCAAGACCGGCCCCTTCGGACGCACCCTTGACGATGCCCGCGATGTCGACGAACGTCACCGGCGCCGGAACGATCTTTTCCGAATGGAAGATCTTGGCCAGCTCGTCGAGCCGCGGATCCGGCAGTGGCACAACACCCTCGTTCGGCTCGATGGTCGCGAACGGATAGTTGGCCGCCAGCACGTTATTGCGCGTCAGGGCGTTGAACAGCGTCGACTTGCCGACGTTGGGCAGACCGACGATTCCAAGGTTCAGGCTCACAGGGTCCAGAGTCTACGGAAAGCGACGCGCTAGCCGGGCCGCGCTGCCAGCCGAGATACAGCTGCAACCGGTACGGTCTACCTGTGTCGGGACAGCGGGCGAGGTCAGCCGTGACTGCTGATCACCGCTCGGTACACCCCAATGTTCCGGGTGTGCCGTGGTGGGCTGCTGTCCTCATCGCGGCCACGACCGCGGCTGCGGGGTTCGCGTACGACGCGGGCTCCGGTGGCAAGGAACTGACCGGGGTCTTCGCGGCGGCCTATGTCGTGGGCTGCGTTGCCGCGGTGCTGGCGGTGCGTCAGTCGGGGATTTTCACCGCGGTCATCCAGCCGCCGCTCCTCTTGTTCGTAAGCGTGCCCGGCGCGTACTGGCTGTTCCACGGCGCGTCATTCACCGGTATCAAGGACACATTGATCAACTGCGGTTACCCGCTGATCGAGCGGTTCCCGCTGATGCTGTTCACGTCGGCCGGGGTGCTGCTGATCGGGATGGCCCGCTGGTACATGGGCATGACGCGACGGGGATCCGCCGCCAAGGCCGCAGCGGACGACAAGCCCCCCGAAGTCGCCGGCCGGTTCGCGGCGGCCACCGCGAAGGTCTCCGCGCTGTTCTCGCGCGAGCCCGCCGACGAGGACGACGAAGAGGTGGCGGACGAACCGCGTCGCAAGCATTCGATCGACCGGCCCGCAAGAGCCGGACGTTCCGAGGCGAGCACTGCGAGAGCGGCGCGCACGGGCAAGCGGGCCGAACCCTCCCGGTCACGGCACGTCCGGCCGCCGGAGACCGAGATCATCGAACCCGTCACCGAGCGTCCCCGTCGACCACGCACGCGGGCTTCCGATCTGCCGTCCGAACTTCGTTCCGAGCCGCGACGACGGCCCCGGACAACGCCCCGCGAACCACGCGAGAACCGCGAACCGCGCGAACCCGGCAGCCGGCTTCCTCCCCGCGAGGCCGGGCGCCGTAACCTGTATGAGCGCTCTGAGCGGTCGGAACGCCCGGAACGGCGCCGACGGCGCATCGACGACTTCGAGCCCTACGAGCCGCCTCAGCAGCGGTCTCGGCAGTCGACCAATGGCAGCAACGGCACGCACCATCCCATTTCGCGGGTGCGCTATCGGGGCTCCGAGGAGGACGCTACCCGCGAGGAGTACCGCAGGCGACGCCCCCCTCGCCATCGGGAAGCCGAGACCTGGGAATACGACATCTGACGCCTCGCTGCGGCCGACACTCATCGCCGGGCGGGGCGGATCTCCCTGGGCAGTGCGAACACCAGCGTCTCGTTGGCCGTCGTCACCGGCTGCACCATCTCGTAGCCGAGCTCGGCCAGCCGTTCCAGGACACCACGCACCAGAACTTCAGGCACAGAGGCACCGGACGTGACGCCGACGGTGGTGACACCCTGTAGCCACGCCGGGTCGACGTCGTTGGCGTAGTCGACCAGGTAGGACGCGTCGGAGCCTGCGCCCAGTGCCACCTCGACCAGCCGCACCGAGTTCGACGAGTTGCGCGACCCCACCACGATCACCAGCTCGCACTCCGGCGCCATGGCCTTCACCGCGACCTGCCGGTTCTGGGTCGCGTAGCAGATGTCGTCGCTGGGCGGATCCTGCAGCTTCGGGAAGCGCTCACGCAGCCGCTGCACGGTTTCCATCGTTTCATCGACGGACAGCGTGGTCTGCGACAGCCAGATGACCTTGTCTACGTCGCGCACGGTGACCGAGTCGACCGCGCCGGGGCCGTCCACCAGCTGTACGTGGTCGGGCGCCTCACCCGCGGTACCGACGACCTCTTCGTGGCCCTCGTGGCCGATCAGGAGGATGTCGTAGTCGTCGCGGGCGAACCGTTTGGCCTCGTTGTGCACCTTGGTGACCAGCGGGCAGGTGGCGTCGATGACCTGAAGATCGCGCTCGGCGGCGTCCGTGTGCACTGTCGGCGCGACACCATGGGCGGAGAACACCACGATGGAGCCCTCGGGCACCTCGTCGGTCTCGTCGACGAAGATCGCGCCGGCCTTGGCCAGGGTGTCGACCACGTGCCGGTTGTGCACGATCTCGTGCCGCACGTACACCGGGGCTCCGTGCTTCTCGAGCGCGCGTTCCACGGTCTCGACGGCGCGGTCGACACCGGCGCAGTAACCGCGCGGCTCGGCCAGCAGCACACGCTTACCGGCGACGGGGTTGGCGACCGAGCTGCTGGCACCCGGGATCCCCATGTTTATCGTGGGCGGCATGGCACTAAGGGTACGGCTCAGGGACACACCAGGGCCAAGTGGAGCGTGCCTGCTTTGACAAGACCCGCGCTTAAGGCAGGCTTGAACGTATGGCAACTGCACCATATGGCGTCCGTCTGCTGGTCGGCGCGGCGGTGATCGCGATCGAGGAAACCCGGAAACTGCCGCAAACCATCCTCATGTATCCCATGACCGTGGTTAGCACGGCGGCGCACATCGTCATGCGCATGCAGCAGAACCTCGCCGAACTCGTCATCAAGGGCGACGAGACGCTGGAGTCGCTCTTCCCGCCCAAGGACGAGCAGGCCGCGTGGGCCACCTTCGACGAGGACCTGGGCGACGAGATACCGGCGCCCGAAGAGCGAACGACTATCGACGGTGAACGGCTGACCGAGGGCCGTTTCGCGCTGTACACGGGCGGTGGCGATCTGGACGTCACGCCCATCAGCGCGGCGAAGAAGCCCGCCAATAAGGCGCCGGCCACAACGGCGTCGAAGCCGCCCGCGGAGGAGTCGATGCTGGCGCAGGCCGACCCGCCCCGCATCGTCGTTGAGCTGGACTACGAGGCACTGACACTGGCCCAGGTGCGCGCCCGGCTGCAGTCGCTGAGCGTCGCGGACCTCGAGGCGCTGCTGTCCTACGAGGTCGCTACCAAGGCCCGCGCACCGTTCCAGACCCTGCTCGCCAACAGGATCACCCGCGCGACGGCCAAGTGACCGCTCCGTGAGCAGCCAGGCGAGCTCCGCGGCAGCGCCGAACTCCGCGGAGAACCCCTGGCCGGTGCGCGCCGTGGCCGTGCGGGTCGCCGGATGGATCGACAAGCTCGGCATGGTGTGGGTCGAGGGACAGCTGACCGAAGTCAAGGTGCGTCCCGACTCCAAGACGGTGTTCATGGTGCTGCGCGATCCGGCCGCCGACATGTCCCTGTCGATCACCTGCCCCCGGGACCTGGTCCGCAACGCCCCGGTCAAACTGTCCGAGGGCACGCAGGTCATCGTGCACGGCAAACCGAACTTCTTCACCGGCCGCGGCTCGTTCTCCCTGCGCGTCAGCGAGATTCGCGCAGTCGGCGTCGGCGAGCTGCTGGCCCGCATCGAACGGATGCGCCGGCTGCTGGCCGCCGAGGGCCTGTTCGACGCACGGCTCAAACGTCCCATTCCGTTCCTGCCCGGCACCGTCGGACTGATCACCGGACGCGCCAGCGCCGCCGAGCGCGACGTGATGACGGTGGCCGGCGGACGCTGGCCGGCGGTGCGCTTCGCGGTGCGCAACACCGCCGTGCAGGGCCCCAACGCCGTCGCACAGATCGTCGAGGCGCTGCGCGAGCTGGACGCCGATCCGGACGTCGACGTCATCGTCGTCGCGCGTGGCGGCGGCAGCGTGGAGGACCTGCTGCCGTTCTCGGACGAAACGCTGTGCCGGGCCATTGCGGCATGTACCACCCCGGTGATCAGCGCCGTCGGCCACGAACCGGACAACCCGGTGTGTGACCTCGTCGCCGACCTGCGGGCGGCCACCCCCACCGATGCAGCGAAGCGGCTGGTGCCGGACGCCGCGGCCGAGCGGGCGCTGGTCGTCGACCTGCGTCGGCGCAGCGCCCGCGCGTTGCGAAACTGGGTTCACCGCGAGGAACACCTGGTGACGCAGCTGCGCAGCCGTCCGGTGCTGGCCGGGCCGTTGCAGGCGCTGAGGGCGCGGTCGGACGAGATCCACCGGGCGCGGACCGCCGTGCGACGCGACATCAGCCGCCTGGTGTCGGCTGAGGCCGACCGTGTCGAGCATCTGGCGGCGCGGCTGGCGGCGCTGGGACCCGCGGCGACGCTGGCGCGCGGTTACGCGGTGGTGCAGACGATTCCCGACTCCGGCACCCCGGCGGTGCTGCGCTCGGTGCACGACGCGCCGGCCGGGACGCCGATTCGGATCCGGGTCTCCGACGGGGCCGTCGGCGCGGTCAGCTCGGGCGCAGAGACCGGTGAGGAGCGGGGAGAATGAAGCCCATTAGTCGGTTGGGGTACGAAGAAGCGCGCGACGAGCTGATCGAGGTCGTACGCGCGCTGGAGCAGGGCGGACTCACCCTTGATGCGTCGCTGAAGTTGTGGGAAAGAGGCGAGGAGCTGGCACGACGGTGTGAAGAGCACTTAGCCGGTGCCCGCAAGCGGGTCGAGGATGCGCTGACCTCCGGCGAGGACGAGGACGGCTCACCGGGGAACCGATTTCCCGAATAGTTTTCGAAACTGGAACACGTTTCAGTTATGCTCACCAGATGGGTGATGCATCGTTTACGACTGATCTTGGCCGTGTCCTGGTCACCGGGGGCTCCGGATTTGTCGGAGCCAACCTGGTGACCGAGCTTCTCGACCGCGGACACGCCGTCCGCTCCTTCGACCGCGCGCCGTCACCGCTCCCGGCCCACGCCCGGCTCGAGGTGATCGAAGGCGACATCTGCGACAAGGACACCGTGGCCGCCGCCGTTGAAGGAATCGACACCGTCATCCATACCGCGGCGATCATCGACCTGATGGGCGGCGCGTCGGTCACCGAGGAGTACCGGCAGCGCAGCTTCGCGGTGAACGTCGGCGGCACCGAGAACCTGGTGCACGCCGCGCAGGTCGCGGGCGTCAGGCGGTTCGTCTACACCGCGTCCAACAGCGTGGTGATGGGCGGGCAGCGCATCGCCGGCGGTGACGAGACGCTGCCGTACACCACCAGATTCAACGACCTCTACACCGAGACCAAGGTGGTCGCCGAACAGTTCGTGTTGTCGCAGAACGGCGTCGGCGACATGCTGACGTGCGCTATTCGCCCGAGCGGCATCTGGGGCCGCGGCGATCAGACGATGTTCCGCAAGCTGTTCGAGTCGGTGCTCGCCGGTCACGTCAAGGTGCTGGTCGGCAGCAAGCACTCCCGCCTGGACAACTCCTACGTGCACAACCTGATCCACGGTTTCATCCTCGCCGGCGAACACCTGGTGCCCGGCGGAAGCGCGCCCGGACAGGCTTATTTCATCAATGACGGCGATCCAGTCAACATGTTCGAGTTCGCCCGTCCCTTCGTGGAGGCGTGCGGCCAGCGCTGGCCGCGCTTGCGGGTGTCCGGTGCGCTGGTGCGTTGGGTGATGTCGGTGTGGCAGCGGCTGCACTTCAAGTTCGGACTGCCGCAGCCACCGCTGGAACCCCTTGCGGTGGAACGCCTCTTCATCGACAACTACTTCTCGATCGCGAAGGCACAGCGGGACCTCGGCTATCAACCGGTGTTCACCACCGAGCAAGCCATGCGCGAATGCCTGCCCTACTACACGAATCTGTTCGATCGAATGAAGGCCGCCGCCGCGCTGGCGCCGGCCCCCGCGTAAGTATCGCCTGAGAACCTCCGCCATCGGGGTACCAGACCCGTTGCGACCGCCTAACGTTCACGTCGGACAGCAGCGCGCACATCGACGTGAAGGGGCTCGAATGCCGGACGGCAAGCCAAACATCCTGGTGATCTGGGGCGACGACATCGGGATCACGAGCCTGAGCTGTTACAGCGACGGCCTGATGGGCTACCGCACCCCGACATCGACCGCATCGCCGACGAGGGCATGCGCTTCACCGACTCCTACGGCGAGCAGAGCTGTACCGCAGGCCGTGCCGCCTTCATCACCGGCCAGAGCGTGTACCGCACCGGACTGAGCAAGGTCGGCTTGCCCGGCGTTGATGTCGGTCGTTGCGGTTGGTGGTGCTGCATGACGACGCCCAGCGTGAATTCGACTACACCGCAGGCGCGGAGCAGGTGCTCGATGTGGCGTCGACGTCCGGTTGGACCGTGGCGAGCATGAAGAACGACTGGACCCGCGTTTTTTGTGACTAACGAGGAATTGGTCTGGATTCCCGAGCAGACCGCGACGCTGGGATCGGATGTCCACTACCCGGAGGAAGCACCGGCGCACGCGGCGAGCGTGGCGGGATTCTGGATGCAGACCCATCAGGTGACAAATACCCAGTTCGGCGAATTCGTTGACGCCACTGGATATCTCACCGTCGCGGAACGTCCGCTGAATCCCGCCGACTACCCCGATGCCCCGCCGGAGAACCTGCAACCAGGGTCGATGGTGTTCACCCGCACCAGCGGTCCGGTCAACCTGCGGCACATCAACCTCTGGTGGACGTGGACACCCGGCGCGTCCTGGCACCACCCGGCCGGGCCCCACTCATCGGTGTCGAAGCGCGCGGATCACCCCGTCGTGCACGTCGCGTACGAGGACGCCGAGGCGTACGCGGCCTGGGCCGGACGTTCGTTGCCGACCGAGGCCGAGTGGGAGACGGCGGCACGCGGCGGCCTGGATTCGGCCGTCTACACCTGGGGCGACGAACCGGAACAACCCGGGCAGCGGATGGCCAACTACTGGCACGGCGCATTCCCGTGGCGTCCGGACCCCGGATACGGGCGCACCGCGCCGGTCGGCGGCTTTCCGGCAAACGGCTACGGCCTGTTCGACATGGCCGGCAATGTCTGGGAGTGGACGACCGACTGGTACGGGCCCGATCGCGCCGAGGGTCCGTGCTGTGCGGCCGACAGCTACGACCCGCAGCAACCGCAGTTCCGGGTCCCCCGCAAGGTCATCAAGGGCGGCTCGTTTCTGTGCGCCGACGCCTACTGCCTGCGCTACCGGCCGGCAGCGCGTCGGCCGCAGATGGTCGATACCGGCATGAGCCACATCGGTTTTCGCTGCGTGCTCCAGCCGTAGCGGGGAAAGTGCGATGTTCTGAGGTAACCCCGCCGCGGAAT
>JAOPWF010000556.1 GCA_025965815.1 Mycobacterium sp. | reverse complement strand
GACAAACGCTGTCGCCGCTGTGATACGTGCCGCTTGCCCCGTCCATGGTCGCGTTGTGTCCGTCGAGGACGCCACGATTTGGAAGTCGTCTTTGAACAACGGGGCGGCCGCGTGGCCGTCGGCGCTCGTCAGTAGCAGCAGATCACCATCGCGGATACGACTGTCCCCCAGTGTGGTCGACGAAGACAAGGGTTCCGCACCGGGTCGGCACAGCTGCCAGTCCCGCGCGTCGGTGCCTAGCAGCACATGTTCTTCGCTGTGGGAGCTGACGATGTCGATGATGGAGGTGATCAATACGTCCAGCGGTACCGCCGTCGGCAACGCGAGGTCCACCTCCGTCGACGCGGCCCGCACCGATACCCGGCACATCACGCCCAGCGGAGCGGACCGTGAAAAACCCCCAACATCGAATGCCGTCGACACCCGCACCACCCCCCGGTAACAGCGGACCTCCCAGGCCGCGCGAGCCATTGGCATTGCGCTCGCGTTGTCACCGTAGCCTGCGGCAGCGGCACAGTTGCGCAGCAATTTTCATCGGCGGTGAGGGAACCGGACGCGGATCCGACACGTCCTATCTGATGTGACGCAGCCTGACCGAAGTGGGCCGACAGTGCCTTTCACCTCGCCGCCGCGGCTGCCACTGGATCGGGTACCCGACGGGGAGATCGTCGTCGAAGCGCCACCTGAGGTCCCGCGGGCGGTGCCGGCGAACCTGCTCGGCAGGCTTCTTCCGATCGCGTTGGTGGTTGCCATGGCGGGCATGATGGTCGTCGTCTTCACGTCGGGCGCCGCGGTGATACGCAACCCGATGTTCATGCTCTTCCCGCTGATGATGCTCGCGTCGGTGTTGGGCACCATGACATCCGCCGGTAGGTCGGGCGGCCGGACCACTGAGATCAACCAGCACCGGCGAGATTACCTGCGCTATCTGGAATCGTTGAGTCACGCTGTTGCCGACACCGCAGCCGCCCAGGCGGTCTCGTTGGGATGGAGTCATCCGGAACCGGGGTCGCTGTGGACGTTGGTGGGCACTACGCGGATGTGGGAACGCCGCGGTGGCGACTCCGACTTCGGTCACGTGCGTGTCGGTTGTGGGCGTCAGCGGCTGTCCACCAAACTGGTCGCACCCGCTTTGGGGCCGGTGGAGGAGTTGGACCCGGTGACGTCGATGGCGTTGCGCCGCCTCATCCGCACGCACTCATTCGTTCCGGATCTGCCGATCGCGCTCGCCGTGCACGGCTTTGCGGCTATCACGATCGACGGCGATGCCGCCGCGGCTCGGGGACTGGCGCGGGCAATGGTCTGCCAGTTAGCGGTGTTGCACAGCCCGCAACGGCTGAAGGTCGTCGCGGCGGTGGGCCGAAACCGGGATTGGGACTGGCTGAAGTGGTTGCCGCACAATCAACATCCGGATGCTGTCGACGCCGTGGGGTCGGCCCGGATGTTGTACTCCAGCGTCTCCGATGCCGAAGCCGCGCTGGACCCCCTCATCGCCGATCGGGGGGCATTCACGTGGCCGCCGCCGCCCGAAGTGGACGAATCACCACATGTCGTGATGATCGTCGACGGGGGTCAGGTCGCCGGCTCCGAACGGTGCTGCACACACGACGGGATCGCCGGAGTGACGGTGTTGGAGATCGGAATCGGCTGTGATGAGCTGGCAGCAAGACACGGGCTGCGCATGACGATCTCCGCTGACCGGCTGGCCGCCAGGGGAGCGATTGAGGAAGTCTTCGCTCGGCCGGACACGATGACGCCAGTGCAGGCACTCGTCTGCGCCCGGCGGATGGCACCCTTCCGCCCCGCATCGGGTGAGGGTGACGACGTGGACCTGTCCCGCGGAGCGGCCCGTTGGCAGGACCTGCTGAACCTCGGGGATCCGGCGGTCATCGACCCGGCGGCCGCATGGCGTGATCGCGGCGCCCGCAATCGGCTGCGGGTTCCCATCGGCGTCACCGAGCATGGCACAGCGGTCGAGTTGGACATAAAGGAGGCCGCGCTCGGCGGTATGGGCCCGCACGGGTTGTGCGTCGGCGCGACGGGCTCCGGGAAGTCCGAGTTCCTGCGCACCCTGACGTTGGGGATGATCACCCGGCATGCGCCGGATGTCTTGAACCTTATCCTCGTCGACTTCAAAGGCGGTGCAACCTTTCTGGGTCTCGAGCGGGCAGCACACGTCGCGGCGGTCATCACGAACTTGTCGGACGAGGCCCACCTGGTGGCCCGGATGAAGGATGCGCTGGCGGGTGAGATGCACCGACGCCAGGAACTTCTCAGGGCGGCAGGCAATTACGCCAACGTCGCTGACTATGAGCGTGCCCGTCAGGCAGGCACCGCGCTGGCTCCCCTAGCAGCCCTGCTGATAGTGATCGACGAGTTCTCTGAGCTACTGAGCCAGCATCCCGACTTCGCCGAGTTGTTCGTCGCGATCGGCCGACTGGGCAGATCGCTCGGAATACACCTGTTGCTGGCCAGTCAGCGACTCGATGAGGGCAGGCTGCGCGGTCTGGAGACCCATCTGTCTTATCGCGTGTGTCTGAAGACGTTCGCGGCCAGCGAGTCCCGAGCCGCCATCGGTGTACCCGACGCATACCATCTGCCGAGCACGCCGGGTGCCGCGTATCTGCGGAACGGATCCGCCGACTTGACCCGCTTCCAGACCTCGTTCGTCTCCGGACCGTGCGTCACCCGCCGGCGCTCCGACGACGGTGCGCCGATGGCGTCTTCCACGACGCCACTGGTTTTCACCGCGGCGGCCGCGGGCCCCCTCACCCGGCCCACCGGCGACGAGTCCCGAATCGGCCCGTCCACGGGCACCGCGCGCACTGTCCTGGAGACGGTGCTGGATCGCCTGCAGGGCCGCGGTGGCAAGGCGCACTCGGTGTGGCTTCCCCCGCTGGCCGAATCGCCGACACTGGACGCGCTGATTCCGCGGCGCGTACTCGAGTACCAGGTGGCCGGCACGCTGTCGGTGCCGATTGGACTGGTGGACCGTCCATTCGAGCAGCGCCGCGACGTGCTGCTCGCCGAGTTGTCCGGGGCGGGCGGCAACGTGGCGATTGTCGGTGCTCCGGGATCGGGCAAGTCGATGGCGCTGCGCACCCTGACGCTGGGACTGGCGGCCACCCATCGTCCAGGACAGGTGCAGTTCTACTGTCTGGACTTCGGTGGCGGCTCGCTGTCGTCGCTGCGCTCGCTGCCCCATGTGGGCGCGGTGGCCGGCAGGTCAGACCCGGATTTGGTACGGCGAACCATTGCCGAACTGGAATCGGTCGTTCGGACCCGCGAGGCGCGGTTCCGCCGACACGGGATTGACTCCCTTGCGGACTTTCGGCAGCGACGGGCGGCCGGTGACCCGAGCGCAACCGACGACCCGTTCGGTGACGTCTTCCTGGTTATCGACGGCTGGGGAAGCGTCCGACAGGAGTTCGAAAACCTCGAGGCGCCGATCACGGCCCTTGCCGCGCAGGGCCTCTCATTCGGACTGCATGTCGTCGTGGCCGCATCACGTTGGGCCGAGATACGGCCGGGGCTGAAGGATCAGATCGGTACCCGTATCGAATTGCGACTCGGCGACCCGTCGGACTCGGAAATCGACCGGAAGCGGGCACGCCGACTGGCCGATGTTCCACCGGGCCGGGGGATCACCCGCGACGGCCGCGACATGGTTATCGCATTGCCCCGCTTCGACGGAAAGTCAACGAGTACGGGCATCGGTGATGCGATCGCCGCGAAGGCACAGTTTTTGCGCGCTCGGTTCGACGGGCAGACCGCCCCACCGGTGCGTCTGCTGCCGTCACATGTCGACGACCGTGATGTGATGAGCCGCTCCGCCGAGCCTCAGTCGGCAACGCGGCTACTGCTCGGCCTTGGCGAACGCGACTTGCGGCCAGTTGCTTTGGACTTCGCCGAGCAGGCGCACCTCGTGATTCTCGGGGATGTCGAATGCGGGAAGACGGCGGCGTTGCGCATGCTCTGCCGGCAGATCATTCGGACCAACTCGGCCCACGAGGCGCAGCTGATGGTCGTCGACTGCCGGCGCACGCTGCTCGGTGTGGTTGAGTCAGGTCACCTCACCGGCTACGCGATATCCGCCGACGCGTTGGCCTCGCAGATGCCGGCGCTCCTTGATCGTTTGCGGGACCGAATGCCCGGCAACGACGTCACCCAGCAGCAGTTGCGTGCGCGGTCCTGGTGGTCGGGTCCCGAAATCTACGTCGTCATCGATGATTACGACCTGGTGGCCACAGCCACCGGCAACCCGTTGACGGCGATGGTCGAGTTCCTTCCGCACGCCAAGGATCTCGGGCTGCATCTGATCGTGGCACGGCGTTCCGGAGGCGCCGCGCGGGCGATGTTCGACCCGGTGTTGGCGCGGCTCCGCGACCTCGGTTCCATGGGTCTGATCATGAGCGCCAACCCGGAGGAGGGCATCCTGCTCGGCTCGGTCCGGTCCGCTGCGCTGCCACCCGGACGCGGGACATTGATCACCCGCTCGAACCCGGACCAGTTGATACAGGTCGCCTGGACCGCGCCCCAATGAACGGAGTGGTTGTCGAGGTGGGCCCCGGCGAAGTCCGCGCTGTGCGGGTTGGCGCCGGCGATGCACCGGTGACCGGCGACCCCCAATTGACCGCTGCGGCAATCGACTGCATCGACGATGAGACCGCGCTGATTGACGAAGTCCCCGTCGGGGTGAGGGAGCTGTGGTGTGTAATCCTGCGGTCGCTGGTCGGCGATACCGCCGAGACGGTGACGTTGGTGTTTCCATCGTGGTGGATGGCGCGGCGGATCGACCTGGTGCGGGATGCCGCGCGCTCAGTCGCGGCCGAGGTGGTGGTGCGGCGGCGGTCGCTCGCACTGGCGCAGGGGCAAAGCAACGAGCCGCGTCGGCCGCTGATCATTGCGGAGGTTGCCGCGCAGCTGGTGGCCGTCACTTGCGTGCCGTCGACAGCATCCGTCCAGGACTACCCGCCCGTCCACGCCGAACCGCGCTCCACGGCAGTCGATTCTGTCGCGGACGGGGTTGCCCGCACTGCTGGGCGCATGCGCCGTGATCTCGTGCGGCGAGGCGAAACCGCTGCGATCATGGTGGACGCGCCGCCAGGGATTGCCGGCGCGGACACGTTGAGCGCGTTGATTGCCGACCGGCTGCGAGCGAATGGGGTGACTGCCGTATCGATCCCGGACGGCAACAGCGTGCTCACGTCAGCGGTGGCGCTGCAGGCCAAACCGCGGCCAGTGCCGACTGAACTCAGCGATCGCCGAGAGTCGTGGGCCGCGCGGCTTTGGCGTCCTTCGGTTGCCGTGCTGGCGGGGGTGTCGGTATCGGCGGCTGCCCTCGGGGCTGTCGTTATCGTCCGACCCGGCGACCACCGCCCGCCGGTCTCCGATCTTCCGATGACGCTGCTGGTTGAAGGCCACGTTGCGGTGAAGGTCCCGGCTCAGTGGCTGGTGCAGCGCATCACTTCCGGGCCAGGCTCGGCGCGAGTGCAGGTGACGCCGCCAGCGGAGGCGGACTTCGGCCTACACGTCACCCAGTCCCGGCTACCGGGCCAACTGACACAAGACCAGGTCGCCGCCACGCTCAAGCGTGCGGTCGACGAACAACCGCAGGGCGTATTCGTCGACTTCAATCCCATGGATCGCAGGGCTGACCGGCCGGCGGTGACCTACCGGGAGATTCGCGCGGGCCACAGCATCTACTGGGCGGTGCTGGTCGACGGCTCCGTGCGGATCAGCATCGGTTGCCAGAGCCCACCGGGCCGCGAGCACGCGGTGGCGTACGTCTGTGACCGAGCGGTCGAGTCGGCGCACGCCGTCTCCTGATCCGCACAGCCGAAATTCGATGGAACCGATTGCGGCTCAACATGGTCCAACCTGATGAATGCACGGATCGATGACCGAACGAAAGGACCGACATGACCACACCCGCGGGGGGCGGCGCGCTGAACACCGACTTCGGCCTGATGGCGCTCGTCTCGTCCAAGACCGACAGCCGCAATGAGGAGATCCGCGCGATGCTGCAGTCGTTCATCGGCCGAATGAGCAGCGTCCCGCCGTCGGTCTGGGGCGGTGTCGCGGCGGCGAGGTTCAAGGACGTCGTGGACCGCTGGAATGCCGAGTCGCTGAAGCTCTACACGGCCCTGCAAGGGATCGCCGAAACCATCCGGGTCAACGAGCGGTCGCTGCGGGAGGCCGGTGACAGCCACTCGCACCACATCGGTGCCGTCGGAACCCATCTGTAATCCCCGTCCGAAACAACGATTGGAGTTCCACTGATGGATCACGTGCTGTCGTACAACTTCGAGGAGATCGAGTACACCGTCCGCCAGGAGATACACACCACTTCGGCCCGGCTCAATGCCGCGCTCGACGAGCTGAAGGCCCAGATCACCCCGCTGCAGGCGATCTGGACGCGCGAGGCCGCCGAGGCCTACCGCGGCGAGCAGACCAAGTGGGACCAGGCCGCGGCGTCGCTCAACGAGATTCTTTTCAGCCTCGGCAACGCTGTGCGCGACGGTGCGGAGGATGTCGCCGCCACCGATCGCAGCGCCGCGAGCGCGTGGGGGCGTTAGCCCGCGCATCACCAGACTCTGTGCGGTCCCGTCGGGGGAGGCTAGCGGGACCGCACAGTCATGTCCCGGGTCGTCGGCGCTGAGTGTGCGGGTAGGGCGCAGAATGGAGGCTTGGATTCAGGCAATTGCCGCCCCGGACGCACGCTCGCCGCCCGGACCGCACTCTCGACCACTTGAGGCGTTTTGACCTGCGAGGACACCCACCGGTAAGCTGCTTCGTTGGCGTACGGTACGTCGGGCTCGCCCGATGTCAGCCGGGTCTCGGGTCACTGTTGGTCGCCGAGGACACCGCACCGCCCACGCTGGACCGGCACCCGGGTCACACCGGGAACAAACCCGAGAGAAGAGAAGGTAAGCGCTGTGCCTACGTACACGCCGAAGGCGGGTGACACCACACATTCGTGGTACGTCATCGACGCCACCGACGTGGTGCTCGGCCGGCTCGCCGTGGAAGCAGCCAAGCTGCTTCGCGGCAAGCACAAGCCGACATTCACGCCCAACGTCGACGGTGGCGACTTCGTCATCGTCATCAATGCAGACAAGGTCGCCATCAGCGGCGACAAGCTGCAGAACAAGTTCGCTTACCGCCACTCGGGTTTCCCCGGCGGTCTGCGGGCGCGTTCACTCGGTGACGAACTGCAGAAGCACGCCGACCGGGTGGTCGAGAAGGCGATCGTCGGCATGTTGCCGCACAACAAGCTCAGCAGGCAGATGCAGAAGAAGCTGCGGGTCTACGTCGGGCCGGAGCATCCGCACACCGCCCAGCAGCCGATTCCGTTCGAGATCAAGCAGGTGACCCAGTGACCGAGACCACCGAAGCCGTGGCCGTCGACAGCGCCCCGGCCGGCGAGGCCGCCGCGCCGCGCGAGCCCGTCGTCCTCGACCGCCCCATCCAGACCGTCGGCCGCCGCAAGGAGGCCGTGGTGCGGGTGCGCCTGGTGCCCGGCACCGGCAAGTTCGAGCTGGACGGCCGCAGCCTGGAAGCTTATTTCCCGAACAAGGTGCACCAGCAGATCATCAAGGCCCCGCTGGTGCTCGTGGACCGCGTGGACAGCTTCGACATCTTCGCCCACCTCGATGGCGGGGGTCCGTCCGGGCAGGCAGGCGCGTTGCGCCTGGCCATCGCGCGTGCCCTGATCCTGGTGTCGCCCGATGACCGTCCGGTCCTGAAGAAGGCCGGCTTCCTCACCCGCGATCCGCGGGCCGTGGAGCGCAAGAAGTACGGCCTGAAGAAGGCGCGCAAGGCTCCGCAGTACTCGAAGCGCTGATCTGCGACTGGTCAGGGCGTACTACACGCGCTGATCAGGCGGGGTGCTTGCGGTCTCGTTCCGGTACCGGTTCGGTGGCGGAACGGACGATTACCTCGTCGCCTGGGTCATCGGACGCCAACTGTGAGAGGTTTGTGCGCATGGGTCGACTGTTCGGCACCGACGGCGTCCGTGGGATCGCCAACCGGGACCTGACCGCTGAGCTGGCGTTAGCGCTGGGATCGGCGGCAGCCCGGCGGCTCGGTGGATCCGGCGGGCTGGAGCGAGGCGACCGGGGAATTGACTTCGGTCACGCCCGCCGCCGTGTCGCCGTGGTGGGCCGTGATCCGCGGGCCAGCGGCGAGATGCTCGAAGCCGCGGTGATCGCCGGGCTGACCAGCGAAGGCGTCGACGCGCTGCGGGTCGGGATCTTGCCGACCCCGGCCGTGGCCTATCTGACCAGCGCATACGACGCCGACTTCGGCGTGATGATCTCGGCGTCGCACAACCCGATGCCCGATAACGGCATCAAGATCTTCGGACCCGGCGGCCACAAGCTCGACGACCCCACCGAAGACCGCATCGAGGAACTCGTCACCTCCGGGCCGGGTAACCGCCCGGTCGGCGCCGGGATCGGCCGCGTCGTCGACGCCGAAGACGCGCCGGACCGCTACCTGCGACATGTCGGCAAGGCGCTCACCACCCGGCTCGACGGCCTGACGGTCGTCGTCGACTGCGCGCACGGCGCAGCGTCGACCGCTGGGCCGCGCGCCTACCGGGCCGCCGGCGCGAACGTCATCGCCATCAACGCCGAACCCAACGGGCTGAACATCAACGATGGCTGCGGCTCGACCCACCTGGAGCCGCTACGGGCTGCGGTGCTCCGCCACAGCGCCGACCTCGGACTCGCTCACGACGGCGATGCGGACCGGTGCCTGGCCATCGGCGCCGACGGCGAGGTGGTCGACGGTGACGCCATCATGGTGGTGCTCGCGCTGGCGATGCAGGAGGCTGACGAGCTCGCCTCGAACACCCTGGTGGCGACCGTGATGAGCAACCTCGGCCTGCACCTGGCCATGCGGTCGGCGGGCATCGAAGTGCGCACTACCGGCGTCGGCGACCGGTACGTGCTGGACGAACTGCGGGCCGGTGAGTACACGCTCGGCGGCGAGCAGTCCGGCCACATCGTGATGCCAGCACTGGGCACCACCGGCGACGGCATCGTGACCGGCCTGCGGCTGATGTCGAGGATGGCGCAGACCCAGACGCCGCTCGCGACCTTGGCGTCGGCCATGCACACCCTGCCGCAGGTACTCATCAACGTCGAAGTCACCGACAAGGCCACCGTCGCCGAAGCACCGTCGGTGCGTACCGCTGTGCGGGAGGCCGAAGCCGAACTCGGCGACACCGGACGAATCCTGTTGCGGCCCTCCGGGACCGAGCAGATGGTCCGTGTCATGGTGGAGGCCGCCGACGAGGACACCGCTCGGCAGCTCGCCGTGCGGGTTGCCGAATCGGTCAGCAACCAGCGCTGAAAACACCAGCCTGAAACCACTGGAACCCGATCGGGTTTCGTCGCGTCGTAGCCAGTATGGGAGAACCAGACGTCGCCCGTGTCGATGTGGCGGCGGTGCTCGCCGCTGCGCGCCAATTCGACACCGCTGCCGCAATCATCGACAACGCCGTGCGAAACCACCTGGCGCGGCTCGCATTCGACGGTGCATCAGGCGGACGCATGCACACGGCTGGCGGTGACGCGGTTCGCAATGCCGTCGACGTCGTGGTCGGCCGACTGTCGCAGTGGTCAAGAGCGGCCACGGAGATCGCCGCCGAACTGCGCGCGGGAGCCGACCGGTTCTCCGACGCCGACGCACGCGCCGCTCACCGGATCGGATGACCGGTGGCCGAGAAGTTCGATGTCGCGGCGCGGCTGGCGGAGGGGCGTCCGGCCGTGGACAACACCCAGAGCTACGTCTGGGCCTGCCACCTGCTCGGCTATAAGAATCCGGACCTGACGTCGCACGCGGCACAGATCCGCGACTGGTACGGCAGCGAGGACGGGCTCGACCTGCGCGCCCTGGACGCCGACATCGCAGCCCTTGACGCGGTAGTCACCGCGACCGACGACGCGCTGCGCCTCCAGGACCAGCAGCTTGTCGGGCTCGACGCGGCGTGGTTGGGCGCCGCCGCCGACGCGTCACGGGAGTTCATCCGGCGCCATCGCGACTCGTCGGAGGGCGCGGCCGCGGCGGTGCGCAACGCCGCCGACACCCTCGCGGCGCTGCGGGACAACCTGTGGCAGATGGTCGACGGCAAGGTCGCCGCCGTGCTGGCGATCGACGACCGTCGCCACGTCGAGCGGTCGACCTGGCTGTCCGCCGCACAGACGGTGTCCACCGGCGTGGGGGACCGGGTGGCGGCCAGTGAGCTGATCGACCAGGAAGTGAAACCCTTCGTCGACAACGACATTCGCTCGGACTGGCTCACCGCGATGCGTACGACGATGGCCTCGGTCGACGCGTCGTACAACGCCGCGGCGGACGGGCTGGCCGCCGAGGCCGGCGCCGGGTTCGACGTACCGGGCGACCTCGGTCCACCGTGGACGCCCGCGGGGCCGACACCGGAGGTCGGG
>JAOPWF010000554.1 GCA_025965815.1 Mycobacterium sp. | reverse complement strand
CGGAAGCCCGGACGAACTGCCCGCTGCGCAGACCGCTCGCGTTGCTGAAGATTGCGGAGTAACCCGTGGTGCGATCGAAACGCATCTGGCCGAACACCACGATGATGATCGCGGTGAACAGCAGCAGCACCAACGAGAAGGCGCCGAGCTTGAGGGCGGTACCGGTGATTTTCATGGGTTGATCGTGTTCTCCCCCACCTGACGTCCCCAGACGTACTCGATCAGGATCGGTTGGCCGAGTCCGATGTGGTTGTAGGGCGCGACGCTGGCGCCGGTGTCCATCACCAAGTACGGGTTGGGCCACAGATCACGGGTGATCGGCTGCCAGCAGCCCGGCCGGCCCTCCGGACCGCCCTGGGCGTTCACCCGAGGCAGGTTGTCGGGGTAGACATACGGGTTCGGCGCACCGAGAAGTTCCGTACTGGTCTGCAGCGAGTAGCCGTTGCCGCCCAGGGTCGCCGCGACGACCGGGGCGATGTCGTGGTAGTTGCGGATCGTGCAGAACAGGGCGGGGCTGTACTTGTCGAGCAGCTGCGCCGTGGGCACCAGGTCGGCCTGACCGCGGACCAGGTACGGGCCGCCGCGCTCGAAGATGTCAGCACCGGTGTTGCCGAATCCGACCGCCGACATCAACGCTGAATCCAGATTGCCCTGCTGCTCGTTGAGCGTGCGTGCGGTGGTCACCGCGTTGTTGAGGAAGTCGAAAAGATCCGGCGAGGCTTTGGCGTACACGTCGGCCAGGTCGGCCAGCCGCTGTGTGTCGTAACGGAGCTGGGGCATCCGCGGGTTCAGGTCGCCCAGGATGTCGTTGCCCTTGACGATCGAGTCCCCGAACCTGTTGCCGAGACCGTCCAGCGCCTGCGCTACCGCGGTCAGCGTCTGGTTCAGCTTGACCGGATCAACCTTCTCGGCGACCGACGTCACCGTCTCAAACAGGGTGTTGAACTCGGTGGTCACCCCCGACACGTCGATCACATCAGAACTGGTGATCCGCTGCGGGACCGGGTTCTTCGGCGACGAGAACGACACGTACTTGTTGCCGAACACGGTGGTGGCCTTGATCTCGGCGTTCACATTGGCAGGGATGTACTTGACGTACTTGTCAGCGACGTCCAGCGTCAGCTTCGCCTTCGGGGTGTTGCCCACCTCGACCTCATCGATACTGGTGACCCGGCCGATCTCCACGCCGTTGTAGGTCACCTTCGACCCGGTATCCATCACCAGACCCGACCTGGCCGCCATCACCTTCAGCTGCGTGTTCGACATGAAATCGCCGCGGAACTGGAAGTACACCAGCACGACGATGACCAGGACGATCACCAGCAGCAATGCCCCGAGCAATTTGTACGGCGGGGTCTTTACGTCGTTCATCGGCGCAGTCATCGGCGCTACACCGTCAGGTTGAAGTTGGGGTTGACGCCGTACAGCGCCAACGAGGCCAGCAGGACGACGACCACGATCGCGATCAACGACGCGCGCATGGACCGGCCGACCGCCTCGCCGACGCCGACCGGGCCGCCGCTGGCGAAGTAGCCGTAGTAGCAGTGGTTGAGCATCACGATCACCGAGATGATGATCGCTTGCACGAACGACCATGCGACGTCGTCGGGGCGCAGGAACGTGCGGAAGTAGTGCTCATAAGTGCCGATCGACTGTCCGTAGAAGAACGTCGTGGTGAGCTGCGCGGACAGGAACGACATGATGATCGCCATTGCGTAGAGCGGGATGATGACGACGAACCCGGCCATGAGGCGAGTGGACACCAGGTACGAGATCGACTTGATGCCCATCACCTCGAGCGCGTCGATCTCCTCGCTGATGCGCATGGCGCCCAGCTCGGCGGTCGCACCCGCGCCGACGGTGGCGGCGAGTGCCTGACCCGCCACGACGGGCGCCGCGATGCGGACGTTGACCAGCGCGGCGAAGAACCCGGTGAACGCCTCGACGCCGATATTGCCCAGCGAGGCGAAGCCCTGGATGGCGATCAGCGAACCACCGGAGAGCGTCACGAAGCCGACGATCGCGACGGTGCCACCGATCACGGCCATGGCGCCGGTGCCCATCCCGATCTCGGCGATCAGCCGCAGCATCTCCTTGCGGTAGTACCGCACCGCGTGCCCGATAGAGCCGACAGCAGTGACGATGAACCAGGCGATGTGCCCCACGCTGTCCAGCCCCCGCGCGGGTGCGGCGGCCAGCCGGTTGGCGCGGGGGAAGCGCTGGCGAAGAACCTCGGTGGTCGACATGTCAGCGCCCCGTTCCGAAGCGGACACCGATAGTGGTCAGGACAACGTTGACCGCGAACAAGGCGATGACACAGAGCACCAGCGTCTCGTTGACGGCCGTGCCCACACCTTTGGCGCCGCCGGAAACGGTCAGGCCGCGATAACAGCCGACCAGCCCGGCGATCAGGCCGAACGTCAGCGCCTTGACGATCGAGATCAGCACCTCGGGTAAGCCGGTGACCAGCGTCAGCGTCGACACGTACGCGCCGGCGGAGATGTGCTGGATGAAGACGCCGAAAACGAACCCGCCGACCAGCCCGATGGTGATGACCGCGCCGTTGAGCAGCAACGCGACGATCGTCGATGCCACCACGCGGGGCACGACCAGCCGGTGGATCGGGTCGATGCCCAGCACCTCGAGTGCGTCGATCTCCTCACGGATCGTCCGGGCGCCGATGTCGGCGCAGATGGCGGTGGATCCGGCGCCGGCGACCACCAGCACCGTCACCAGCGGACCCAGTTGGGTGACCGCACCCAGCGCCGCACCCGCACCGGAGATGTCGGCGGCGCCGAACTCGGCGAGCAGGATGTTCAAAGTGAAAATGATGAGCACGGTCAGGGGGATAGCGACGGCGATGGTGGGCAGGAACGCCACCCGCATCAGGAACCAGCCCTGCAGAATGAACTCGCGCCACTGGAACGGGCGCGCCAGCGCCTTGCCGGTGAGCACGCACATGCGCACGAAACCACCGATGGTCTCCAGCGGACCTCTGAGCTGATCGCGGACGTAACCCGTCACACCGTTCGAGGCCGTCACCGGCGTACCCACTCGACGCAGCCACTCTCACCGCGGCGCAGCGCCAGACCGACTCGCACCACCCCTCCTTGCCCTGACCCCGCGTGTGTGACTGCTGGCTCCCTACTCGTTAGTAGTAAGACAGACCACAGGAATGTACCCGATCGGCGGGCACGCGCGTACTGCATCCGCACGATTAACCTCCTGTCGTCGCCCCAGCAAAATTTGCACGCCCGTCAGCCGTCCGGCCGCACTGCTGAAACCTTTGCCCCAGAACGGGATTCGGTCTCAGCGGCCAACTTTTCGGGCGCTCCAAACCGGGTTCGCAATTCGGTCTTCAGCACTTTGCCGGCCGGGTTGCGGGGCAGGGCGTCCACGACCTCCAGGCCCTTGGGGTGCTTGTACCGCGCTAATCGTTCCTTAAGAAAGTCGTCCAGATCCTGCAGGCTGAGATCATGCTGTGAGATGGCGACGACCGCAACCGGAACCTCTCCCCACTTGTCATGCGAACGGCCGATCACGGCCACCTCGACGATGGCGGGGTGGCCGGCAAGCACGTTCTCCACTTCGGCACAGTAGATGTTCTCACCGCCCGAGATGATCATGTCCTTCTTCCGGTCGACCACCCAGACGTAGCCGTCGGAGTCCATTCGCACCAGGTCTCCGGAGTGGAACCAGCCGCCGGCGAACGCTTCGGCGGTGGCCTCCGGGTTGTTCCAGTAGCCCACCATCAACGTCGGCCCCCGATACACGATCTCGCCGACCTGGCCGACCGGCACGTCGTTCATGTCGTCGTCGACCACCCGCGCCGCGACGGTGGGGATCACCCTGCCGGCAGATCCCAGCTTTCGGATCGCGTCGTCGCCCAGCAGCATGCATGTGACGGGTGACATCTCGGTCTGGCCGAACGCGGCGAGGATCTGGGTGCCCGGGAAGGCCTCGGCCATCTGGCGCAGCAATGGGTCGGACGCCGGTGCGGCTCCCCACGACATCATCCGCAACCGGACGTTGCGCGGGTTGGCCTGTTGCGCGGCGCACACCGCCTGCCACTGGGCGGGCACCAGGAAGATCCCGGTGACCTTCTCGGCCTCGAGCACGTCGAGCAGTTGGCCGGGGTCGAAAGCGCCGAGTGGGTGGATAACAGTCGGGATGCCCAGCAGCAGGCCGGTAAGCATGTTGCCGATTCCGGCGATGTGAAACAGCGGCACACCGACGAAACCGACGTCGTTGTTGATGTCCACGCCGTGGGTGAACAGGTTCGTCATCGCCTGGCCGGTCAGGTTGGCGTGTGTCAGCACCGCACCCTTGGGGCTGCCGGTGGTTCCCGAGGTGTACATGATCAGCGCGGGGGTGTCGGTGGGGACGTCCACCGGCTCGTGGGCGTCACCCCGCTCGTTGATCAGGTCCTCGTAGCCCAGCACAGAATCCTCTGTCGGCGCTCCGGCGACGATCACCGTGGAGAGCGCCGGCGCCAGGTCGCGCACGCCGGTGGCCACCGCCGCCAGCACCGGCTCGGTGATGACGACGCTGGCTTCGCAGTTCTGCACCAGATACGCGATCTCGGGCGGGGTGAGCCGGAAGTTCACCGGGACCGCGATGGCGCCGAGCACGTTGGCCGCCAGGAAGGATTCCACGAACTCGTTGCGGTTGAGCATCAGGATCATGACCCGGTCGCCGAAGCCCACTCCGCGACGACTCAAGGCATCGGCAAGCCCCTCGACCCGGCGGTTGAGTTCGCCCCAGGTGGTGGTCTTACCGAGATGGCGGAGCGCCGGGGTGTCCGGCTGCATCAGCGCGTGGCGCGCGAGCTGGTTCGTCCAATTCTGGCGGCGCGCCAGATACGGCTGATCGGTGGCGGTCTTCGACTGGCCGGTGAGCTGTGCGGTCAACTACCGGTGCCCCCTCGTGTTTGGCGGCGCGGTGGCGCGGACGTGATATTTCGACGTTATATTTGATCAAACCTGGTGTCGTTTGGGTCACACTAGGACCTCGACGGCGTCCAGACAAGTCCGGGGAGATCACATGAATGCACCGGCTGAAGCACGACCTTATCGGCGGTCGATGCGCAGGGCGCAGCTGTCCGATGAGGTCGCCGGCCATCTGCGGGCGGCCATCATGTCCGGGGCGCTACGTCCGGGGACCTTCATCAGGCTGGACGACACCGCGGCACAGCTCGGGGTCAGCATCACGCCAGTGCGCGAAGCGCTGCTGACGCTGCGCGGCGAGGGCATGGTGCGGCTGGAGCCCAACCGTGGCCATGTGGTCCTGCCGCTGAGCCGTCAGGACATCTTGGACATCTTCTGGCTGCAGGGGACCATCGCCAAGGAGCTCGCCGCGACCGCCGCGCAGCGCATCACCGACGCCGAGATCGAGGAACTGGAGCGGCTCAACGAAGCGCTCGCGTCGACCGTCGAGGCCGGCAACGCGGAGGCGATCGCGGCCGCGGAGTTGGCCTTCCACCGGTCTTTCAACTACGCCACCGGTCGGATCAAGTTGTCGTGGTTCCTGCTGCACATGGCGCGGTACATGCCGCCGATGGTGTACGCGGCCGACCCGGACTGGGGTGCTGCCGCGGTGCACAACCACCGCCACCTGATCGCGGCGCTGCGCCGCCGGGACCTCAAGGATGTGTTGGAGCAGACCACCTGGCAGTTCACCGACGGGGCGAAACGGCTCACCGAAAAGCTGAACCGGGCCGGGATCTGGACCTGACCTAAGCGCCGGTGGCCAACTGCTCGGCGCGGTCCTTCAGGTTCTCGGCGAGATGGTCCAGCACCTGGCCGGTGAGCTTTTTGACCATGGTCTTGGGGATCGCAACCTTTGTCTCGACGTCGAGGTCGACGGTCAGCAGCGACGACGGGCCCATCGGGACCACCGAGAACGTCTGCTCCTGCTTCTCGAAGAGGTCGCCCTGCTGCAACACGGTGTAGATCTGGTCCGGGCTCGGGTAGTAGACGGCGCAAATGTAGGTCCCGGGCATCCCCTGAATCAGCACGTCGAGCCGCAGCTGACTGGGCCGGCCGTCGTCGTAGCGGGCCAGTACATAGCAACCCTTGATCTCGTCATTCCACACCGGATACGACTCGAAATCGGCGACGATCGCCAGGATCGCATCCGCTGCGGCGTTGACCTCGACGGTCTTGCTCACGATCGGCATCGGGAAATTATAGGGGCGCGTCCCGTGCTACCCCGCTGTCGTCGGTTCCGGCTTCTCCCCTGCCGGCCCCACTTCGACGCCGAGCGGCGAGGTCTCGCGTACCGACTCGTCGCGGATCAGGCCGCGCAGCAGCGCGGTGCTGAACTCGACGGCGATCTCCTTCGCGGTGCGCCTGCCCTGCGGTCGCAACCACCGATACGACCCGAGCGTCATCCCGATGTAGCCGAGGGCCAGCACGTGCGAGTCGCACTCATAGAACTCACCGCTGGCGATGCCGCGGTCGATGACGTCGCGCACGTGTTCGTACACCTGCGTTTCCGCCCTGCGGATGTAGGCCACCTGTTCCTCGGTGAACCACTCGGTGATGTAGGGACCCTCTTGGAAGTACACCGCCGCCTGCTCGAGGTCGCTGGCGATGCCGACCAGGAGCCGGCGGGTGAAGTGGTAGATCGTCTCCCGCGCCGACGCCGACGGGTCGTCGTGCAGGGCCGCCACAGTGAAGTCCGCCGCGCGCTTGTAGATGTCGTAGAGGATCAGCGACTTGCTCGCGTAGTAGTGGTAGACCGTCGCCTTGTTCAGGCCCACCTCGTCGGCGACGTCGTCCATCCGGGTGCCGTGATAACCGCGTGCGGCGAACAGCTTGGTGGCGACAGACAGCAGCTCCTCGCGGCGGGTCATCCCGTTCGACGGCGATGAGCCGCTTGCGCGAAGAGCATCGGGTCTAGCGGCTTCAGATGGCATGGCGACTCACTATATGCAGGCCCGGAGCGCGTCCGGGTATCAATCAACTGGTTGGACAGTTTAGGCAATCGCCCCTGAGGGGTCTCGCCACCCGGCCCACCGGTCTACACTCCAACTCAGGTCAGCCGCGACGCGAGAGGTGAGGCTATGGATCCGAATCCGGACTATGACGCCAGCGACGAAATCGAATATGGCTTCGGCGCGTACGCATGGCTGCTGCGCGGCGTCTATCCGCCCCCGGCATACCCTCCGGTTTAGCCACACCCCCCGCGCTGGCGCCCTTGATACGGTGCAGCGTTTTGATGTCTAAGCCGCCGCCGCTCTGACGGCGCGACCCACCTCGGCGCGCAGCTCGGTGTACTCGGGCGAGCAGCGCAGTTCGTCAGGGTCGAGCCCGCTGCGGGGTAAATCGACCGGCAGGTCCAGCGCGACCTGCCCCGGCCGGCGCGTCAACACCACGATCCGCGATCCGAGGAAGGCGGCCTCGTCGGCGCTGTGCGTGACGAAAACGGTGGTGCGCCCCGACTCGGCGCTGACCTGACGGACATCCTCCTGCAGGCGTTCGCGGGTGAGCGCGTCCAGTGCGACGAACGGCTCGTCGAGCAGGAACGTGGGCGTCTCGGCGGCCAGCGCCCTAGCGATCGCCACCCGCTGCTGCTGGCCGCCGCTGATCTCCCAGATCTTGCGGTGTGCGGTGCCCTCCAGGCCCACCCGGTGCAGGAGTTGATCGCGCCGCTCGGCCCGCCGCTCCCGCGGCACCTTGGCGTACTTGAGCGCCAGGTCGACATTGCCGTCCACCGTTCGCCACGGGAACAGCCGCGGCTGCTGGAAGACGACACCTGCGCTGATACCCGGCGTCGGCGCGGAACCGGACACCTGGACCTGGCCCTCGGTCGG
>JAOPWF010000549.1 GCA_025965815.1 Mycobacterium sp. | reverse complement strand
ACACCGCCTTGCGGCCGAACAGGTCGCCAAGCTTGCCAACGATCGCCGTGGCGATCGTGGACGCGAGCAGATAGCTGGTGACCACCCAGGACTGGTGTCCGGCACCGCCGAGGTCGGCGACCACTGTGGGCAATGCGGTGGCGACGATCGTCTGGTCGAGCGCGGCGAGCAGCATGCCGAGCAGCACCGCGACGAAGATGAAGTTCCGTCGTTGCGAGCTGATCAGGGCACTTGGGGATGCTGGATCCGCGACCGCAGTCGTGGCCGCTGTGGGGCCTGTCATGCCTGCCTTCCGTCGTGTCGGATGCTAGTCCCCGTCGTTAGACAGGCTAGTGACGTCGGGCAGGCCGCTCGATCAGTATTCGTCGTGCAGTCGCCACCACTGGTACGGCGGTGTCTGCGGCCAGCCCTCCGGTGAGTCTTCCCACTCTTCCTGCCTGCCATACGGCGTGAGATCGAGCATGTTGAAGTCGAACCGGACCCGATCGCCGGCCCGAGAGGTGGCGAAGTACGTCTGGTAGACGTCATTGTCGTCGCGCAGAAAGACGCTGATCCCGAAACCCGTTCCGGCACCGCAGTCCTCGGCGAAGGAGGTGCCGTGTGACGAGACGAACGGAAATGTCCACTCCATCCGTTTTGCGTAGGCTTGCAGCTGTTCCAGCGGCATGTTGGAGACGACGACGAACGAGGTGTCCCGGGCGTGCAGGTGCTCCAGCCGGCCGACATTGTCGACGAAGCTGGAGCAGCCCGGGCAGTAGTCGTCGGGGCCGTTGTCCATGAACTGGTAGACGATGAGCTGCCGTCGTCCGTCGAACAGTGCCTGCATGCTCACTACGTTGTCCGGGGCGCCGTCGGGCGTCCGGAATTCGTGGTCAGATCCGAACCGGACCATCGGAAGGCGGCGGCGGCGGGCCGCCAGTGCATCGAGTGCCTGAGTGGCTTCTTTCTCCTGAACCAGCAGCGCATCGCGCGCCTGCTGCCATTCCTGTCGCGACACCACCTTGGGCATACTCATGGCGTCCTCCTTAACTCGTTGGTTGAATGCCATCGCAGTAAAGACCGCCGCCGGAGTAGAAACTCATCGGCGGCGGTCGGGCGGATCGTCGGAGCTACTTCGGCGGCCTGGCCACGCACTGTGCGGCGTAGAGAGCTTCGCCGAGCTTGTCCATCAGTTCGAGCTGCGTCTCGAGGTAGTCGATGTGCTGTTCCTCGTCGGCCATGATCTTCTCGAGCAGGTTCGCGCTGGTGCTGTCTTCTTTCTCGCGGCACATGATTATTCCGGGCTTCAGTCTTGCCGCCACTTCGTATTCGATGGCGAGATCGCTCTCGAACTGCTCCCGCAGCGTCTGGCCGACCCGTAGCGAGAAGAGCCGCTGATAATTCGGCAGCCCGTCCAGTAAGAGAATGCGATCGGTGACGAGCTCCGCGTGCGTCATCTCTTCGAATGATTCGGCGCGCGTGTGCGCGGCCAATTCGGTGAATCCCCAGTTCTCTTGCATCTTGGAGTGCAGAAAGTACTGATTGATCGCCGTCAGCTCGCTGGTCAACTGCTCGTTGAGCAATCGCAGGACGTCGGCGTCACCTTGCATGGTCGCTCCTACACACTCTGGGGGCTGGTCAACTGTCGACGACGCCCGGGACTGCGGGGCTGAGGCATCGTCTGGCGTGCGTTCATCAATCTAGTGCAGCGCGGGGTGGCCGGAGCCGAGATGCCTCGTCACACCGGTGTGTTTCAGCTGCGTTCGGCGTATCGGTCGGTCGGATATGCCGTCTGCGCGGGACTGGCCACGTGTTCGACTTAAGTAAGGTTAGACTCCACTAACATGTGGTCCTCTGCCTCGTCGACAGCGGCCGATCCCTCCGGCAGGAGCGGATCATCATGAGCCGCGAGGGCCTGCAATCCGTGGTTCTCGCATCCGACTATCAGGTGAATGACCTCGAGCGGATGTGGTCGCTGATTGAACAGCGCCGCTCCCACCTGGCCAGTATCGGCGCGCACCACATTGTGGTGTATTCGTCGATCTGGGAAGCGGGACGAGTGCTTGTCACGGTGGGTCTGCACTATCAGCGCTCGGTTCGCGAAGTGCTCCGCTCGCCCGTCATCTTCGAGTGGTTCGACATTGCCGGCGTCAACGACATTCCGGCCATTTTCGCCGGCGAGGTTGTCGAGAAAGTCGACCTGGGCGAACCCGGCACGGCGGACGCGGTTCCGGGCCTCATCGTGGGCGTCGTCGCGTCGGTGGACGACGTGTCGGACCTCCTGGCGGAAATCCACGGCGCACTGGACAGATTCAAGCAGTCCGGCATCCGGAAGATCTGGGTATACCGGGCGTTCGACGACGGACAGGAAGTGTTGATCCTGCAGGAAGTGGACAACGAGGACAGCGTCCGCGAATGGATCGCGCACCCCGACAGAACCGCGGAATGGATGTCGGGCGCGGGTCTGGGTGCTTATCCCTCGGTCTTCGTTGGGAGATTGGCGCACATCATGAGCATCGACGAGATGCGATAACCGGGTTGCCCTGATGTTTGTCTGCCTGTGTACCGGAGCCACGAGCCAAGTCGTCAACGAGGTCGTCGCGGGCGGCGCGTCGACCTCCAAGGAAGTCGCGGCCGCCTGCGGAGCGGGGTCCGACTGCGGGCGCTGCCGCCGGACCGTGCGCGCGCTGATCGAAGCCTATGACAGGGAACGCAGCCCGGCGCGGTCCTGAGCACCTAACCGAGCAGGTCCCGGCCGCCGCACGTGAGGCGTTAGCTGCTTGCGCTACGTCGCTCGGAGAATGCGGCGAGAGCGTCGGCGTTGGCCTGTGCGCCCATCAATTCGGCGAACTGGGCATTCTCACGTTCGGTGGCGGCTTCGACCCCGGCGAGAGTGGGTGCGGCAATGGTCCGCTTGACCGCGATCAGGCTCGGGATCGGCCGGGCGGCAAGGATTTCGGCGTGGCGACGCGCCTCGGAAAGCAGCTCGGTCGGCTCGGACACTTTCCACGCCAGTCCCATCCGATGTGCTTCGTCGGCGCTGATCCATTCCGAGGACATCAGCAGCCAGGCCGCATTCTGTCGGCCCATCAACCGCGGCAGAAGGTACGAGGACGCGGCCTCGGGCGCCACGCCCAGACTGGTGAACGGACACTTCAGTCGCGCCGTCGACGACATGAACACCAGGTCGGCGTAGCCCAGAATCGTTGTGCCGATGCCGACGCCAAGGCCGTTGACCGCGCAGATGAGCGGCTTCGGGAAGGAGCTGAGCGTATCGATCATGGCCGGAAAGCCGTACTCCCCCGGCGTGAAGTCCGGATCGGTGATGCGCGCCTGCATCTCGTTGAGGTCATTGCCGGCACTGAACGCCCGACCGGCACCGGTCAGCATCACCACGGCGACCGCCGGGTCCTCCGCTGCGTCCCGCAGCGCCAGAGTCATGGCGTCATACAGGGCCTCATTGAAGGCATTGAGTACGTCGGGCCGATCGAGTGTCAGGGTGCGCACCCGATTGTCGTCACTGATCTGAAGCGTCACGTAGCGGTCTCCTTAACCGTTGCTGTACACCCGATCGGGTGGGACGAGCACCACGGCGCGACCCTGTTCCTCCATCACCCGGTCGTATTCGTCCCAGTCGTCATGGGTTCCGCCGGCCGCCGTGAACACCTCGCGCCGCAACCGGCGCAGCATGTCGGCATCGGTCAGCCACGGCTGCGGATCGCCGGGACCCGCGAGCTCGGCGCGGCCCTCGACGGTGGCCCACTGCCAGCCGTTGCGAAAGGTTGCGGCGAGTTGCGGCCGGGCGCGCAGGTTCGCCAGCTTGACCTTCCCGTAGGTGACGAAGGCCAGCACCGGCAGTTGGGTCGATGGGTGTGGCAGCACCCCGGCGTTGACCAGCGATGCCTGGATGGTGCCGTCGGCGCGGAGCGTGGACACGATGGTGAGTCCACTTTCGGCTGCGGCGAGAGACACTGCTTCATCAAGAGTCGTCATGGCTGTACTTTCGACGGATTCCGTTGTTGCTGAATGGCGTTCGGAACACATAGCGACTGGTCGGCACGGTGTCGATGTTCTGGTTCGCCCCGAATGCCGACGTGCTGGCCAGCATCCGGTTCATCCGGTCGCTCAGGTCGTCGTCGTCGGTGGCACCGAAGAACGCGTGCAGGTCTGATACGGCTGCTTCCGGGAACAGCTCCTCGACGACCGCGGCGATCACCGGGGCGTCCGGCGACAACGCCCGGACCACGGCGTTCTGCGTGTAGCCGAACGTCGCCTGCGATTCGATCGCCACCGGGGTGTGGTCCAGGTGCCAGCGTGCCAGCCACGTCGTCTCGTCCAGGTCTTCCGGCCTCCGCAGCAGCGCGACATTGGCCAGGCCGGGTGTGCGCTCGCCGGGTTCGAGCGCGGGCGGGGGCAGCGGCACTGACTCGGTGACCAGATACGCGTCGACGTGGTCGCATTCCTTCTCCAGCAGCGCTATCGCTGCGTTCACCTGATCGCCGTACGACTGCTCTGCCCACAGGCTGACAACCGCCAGCGCAGGCGGATCCAGCGTGGTCAAGGTCATCAGTGAGGCACGTACCCGGTCGTCGCGGACATTGACGGCGAGGCCGGCAATCCCGAGTTCGAGGATTTCGGAGGCGACCTGCACCCTTAACCGGGTGCACCAGGTGTCATCCCGTTCGGCACCCCGCAGGACGGCGACGACCTTCTCCATTCCCTGAACCTACCGTCACGCTTGTTACCGGGGCAGCGAACCACCCGATGGCGCGATGCGGTGGTGCACTGCCGCCAACCGCCACGCGGATCCACGGCTTTTTCCCACCGGAAAGGTTTGGCCCGCTATACTTCCTGCGGGTTATGAGGTCGCTCACTGACCGAGCTTTAGGGTTCTCCGACCCTCGGATAGACCGCTCGCAACCTCGCCGGATGACTGCCTGATCTGGAGCGGATACCGGATTCCTGGGAGTCCAGCGCGCAGGCGACCTGCGAATGCCTGTCGTCGTGCGGGACGCTGGACAACCTGGAAATCGGATGGACCTCATCCGCGGGCGATTCAACCGGGAGGAGCCCGCCAAGATCAACGCTCCCTTCGGGTGGCCGCCGTTGGGCCAGAATGGGCGCATGATCAAGGGCATCCGGCGGTGGGCCGCCCCGCGGGTGTTCTGGCCGGATGTCAGTGCGGTCGCCCGCAGCCTGCTCGGCGTCCTAGTGGTGGTGACGGTTGCGCTGCAATGGGGTTCAGCCGGCGCCGCGATGTCGGCGGCAGGCAGCGCCGCGATCGCCGGTGCGACGGCGCTGCAGGACAGTCCACGCGGGCGGATACACCTCGTCGTCGCCGTATCGCTTCAGATGGGCCTCGCGGTGCTCGTCGGCTCCCTGACCTCGGCGTACAGCGGGATGTTCGTGGCCGTGGTGGCGGTGTGGTGTTTCGCCGCCGGGATGCAGTGGGCGCTCGGTGCCAACGCCGGGTTGGTCGGGGCGGCCTCCAGCGCGCTGCTGGTCACGCCTCCCCAGCTGTCGGTGTCGCCGTCGGCGGCGGTCACGTCAGCGGCTCTCGCGGTCGCCGGCGGTCTCACCCAGGCTGCCCTGATCGCCGTCTGGCCCCGCCGCCGCTGGCGGGTGCAGCGTGACGCCCTGATGAATGCGTACCGATCGCTTGGTACCGACGCCAGGAACCTGGCGACCGACCCGCACACCCAGTTGGACACGGCGCCGCTGATCTGGCTGCGGGAGGCATTCACCCTCGCCGAGCGGCAAGCGCGACGACGGCCGCCGGCGTATCGGGGCTGGTACGGCATGCCCGAGCGCATCTCGGTGACGCTGAGTGCATTTCGCGGACTCGTGCACGACGCCGGTGACCGCGGGAAGGGCGCAGCAGACGTCCTGATGGTTGCGGCGGAGGTCCTTGACGCCATCGCCGACCGTGGTCGCACCGCACGGCCGGACGCCGAACGCGCGCTGCCCCGCGTGGATACGGCTATCGCACGGCTGAGCGGGCCCACACCACCGGCTGCCCAACGCCTTTCGGCCCAACTGCACGAAGCGGCGGCGCTGCGGTTTACCGGACAACCCGCCGCGCCGCGGCGGGGCGAGGAACTGCGGCGACCCGACCCGGTGAGCATCCTGACCTCCGGCGTCGACGTCGTCAGGAGCCAACTGACGCCCACCTCACCGATCTTGCGGCACGCGGTCCGGCTTGCCTGCGCCACCGCGGTGGGGACGGCCGTTGCCCGGTTCACCGGAGTCGAGCACGGTTACTGGATTCCGTTGACCGTGTTGATGGTGCTCCGTCCCGAAACAGCGCACACCTACACACGGTGCGTCACCCGCATCGTCGGGAACGTCGTCGGCATCTCTGTGGCGTCCGCGGTAGCGATGATCTGGCATCCCGCCGGCCTGGCGGCCGCGGTGTTGGCGGTGGTGTTCCTCGGGATCGCCTATGCCGTTTCCGGAGTCGGCTATGCGGCACTCAGCGCCGCTCTGGCCGCGGCGATCGTGTTCCTGATCGACATCAGTGGCGTTGCCGACGGCGCGACGATCGGCGATCGCCTGTTCGCCACCGTCATCGGCGGCGCGCTTGCCGTAGCGGCTCACCTACTGCTTCCCGATCAGTCGCTGATCCGGCTCCACCAGCGGGCCGGCGAACTGCTCAAGACCGAGGTCGACTATGCGGCGATGGTGGTCAAGGCCTTCGTCCACGAGCTCGAGGATCCAGCCGACGCCCTTCAAGGGGCGTGGCAGCGAGCGGCTCGCGCACGCGCCGCGTTCGAGGCCGCGGCGGGCAGTACCCGGGTGGAATCACGGGAGAACCGGAAGTGGCTCAGGTCGTATCGCGCCGCCCTGAACTCCGTCACCGGCGCCTGCGCCACGCTGGAATCGAACCTTCCGCCGCATCCGTCGCCCACGCTGAGCCGGGAGTTCATCGTGGCGGTCGACGACTATGTCGAGGCACTGCGCGGAGATCCGCCGAGCCCGGCGGAGCCCTGGAACATCGATGCGGCGAATCTCAGTGCGGCGAATCAGCAACTGCGCCAGGCGGCGGCGATGCTGAACCGGAAGGATGCCGCGGCCCGCGTCCTCGTCGGCGAGGTCGCCACGATCACCTCGAGTCTGTTCGGCGTCACAGTTGATGAACGGCCGCTGGCAGAATCCTGAACCGTTGTCGCACAACGGTACGGATCGGACTAGTCGCGTGCCCATCGCGGAACGATGAACACGCCGTCGGCCTCGACGGTGACGCCTTCGTCGTCCGCGAGGTAACCCGCGGCGAAGGTTTTCACCCCTTCGGTTCGCACTATCGCTGCCTCCGCGTGCAGATCACCCAGCCGGGTCGCGCGCACGTAGCGCAGGGTGATTGTCCCGGTGAGCCGTGGGGTCTCGGGCTTGCTGGCAGCTTCGCCGAGGATGTGGTCCAACACCAGCGCGCCGACTCCCCCGTGTACGTGACCGGGTGGGCCTTCGTAGGCGGCGCCGAGGTGGAAATCGGCCCAGACCTTGCCGGCCGGGTCCTTGTTGACCACCAGCGGCGGCGCGATGGGATTCCGCACACCGATGACGACATTCCCCCAGGCCATGCTGTTTTCGCGATCGGGGGTGAATCGGACGCCGTACGCGCCGTCAAGTTGTTTGGCTCGCAATCGTGCGGTGGCCGAATCGATCTCGGCCTTGGCAGCCGCGACGGTCTCGGCATCGACTTCGGTGCGAATGGTGGCGTCGATGAGCTCACGAACCGACTTCGTCAGCGGCTCGTAGATAGAGCGCAGCCGTTCGACGTCATCGGCACTGAGGTTCTCGAGGGTGAAGTCCAGCACCCATGAACTAGAACACGTTCTAGCGCCGGTGTCGAGCCGCCTGAGCAGCAGGCAGCAGCGCGCCCAACTGGGTCATCAGCGACAGCAGGTTCGCCACACCCCAGTGGCCGGTGATCCGGCCGTCCCGCACCCGCATCGCGTCCACCGCCTCGAAGCGAACCGAACGCCCGGTCGGCGAGACTCCGAGGCGCCGGACGACTGCCTTCGCGGCGTCCCCGTCTGCTGAACTGGTCATGGCGAGATCAACCCTGGCCGATAACCACCGCGTTCCCCGGTGTCCTACGAAGGTGCAGGCCCCACCAGCAGTTGACGGACGACGGGTGCGGTCCAGCGAGTCAACTCCTCGTGTCCCACCTCCGCGATCGCGGGGTTGGCCAGTACGTACCGGGTAGTCGCCAAGCCGATGATGTACGCACCGAACAACCCCGCCCGCTGCGCGTGGTGGTCCGGCGTGATGGCACTCAGTTTGGGCGCCACCTGCCTGGCGAACACCTGGCGCATAGTTTCGGCGGCGACCGGGCTGGTCATCGCCGCCCGCAGCAGCGCGAGGAACGTGCTGTCGTACTCCCAGACGGCGAAGAATCGCGGCAACAACGCCTCGGCCAGGTCATCCGGGTCCACGTCGGTCAGGTCGGGCAGGTCGATGGTGAACTCCGCGGCCGCGGCGAAGAGGTCCTGCTTACTGCCGAAATAGCGGATCACCAGCGCGGCGTCGACGCCGACGTCCGCCGCTACGGCCCGCAAGGTAGTGCGCTCGTAGCCCTCGGCACCGAAGCGCCCCCGGGCGGCCGCCAAGATGTCGGCGCGCGTCTCCTGAGCGTTGCGCACCCGCGTTGTCACCATACGGCCAGCATAAGTCATCGTCCGTTGACATGGTGTCGTGGCCGCGTCTATGGTCGAAGTCACCAACTGTTGACTTGTGTTCTGGCGAGGAGCGGACCCATGACCGACACCATCCACGACCAGCTGTCCGTCCTGATCGTCGGCGCGGGACCCACCGGGCTGACCGCCGCCGTCGAGCTGTCCCGCCTCGGTGTCAGCGTGCGGATCATCGACAAAGCGCCCGAGCGCTCGACGACGTCGCGGGCGTTGGGGATTCAGGCCCGTACCGTCGAACTGCTGCGAGATCGCGGCGTAGGCGAGGAGATGTTGCGGCTGGGCAACCGCGCCGGTGCGACGGCGCTGTACGGGCGGGGCCGCAGGCTGGCCGCGATCGAACTGCACCGGATACCCAGCCGGTACAACTACATCCTGCTGCTCGCGCAATCCGAAACCGAACGGCTGCTGACCGAGCAGCTGGAGCGCCAGGGGGTCAAGGTCGAACGGGGTGTCGAGCTGGTCTCCTTCGCGCAGGGGCGGTCCGAAGAGGACGGGGTCCAGGTGTTGCTGCGCGGCGGTGATGGAATGCAGGAGGTTCTCGACGCCTGCTACCTGATCGCCGCCGACGGCTCGCACAGTGTCGCGAGAAAGGCCCTGGGCCTGCCGTTCGAGGGCAAAGCACTGGCGCAGAACTACGCGTTGGCCGATCTGCATATCAACGGTGCGGTTCGCCAGGACCAGCTCTCGATCTTCCTCGCACGCAACGGCTTTCTCGCGGTGTTCCCGATGGGCAACGACCGGTTCCGGTTGATGGCCACCGATCCCGACTACGGCGCCGGCGAGCCCGGCGAGCCGACACTGGCCGACCTGCAGCGCCGGTATGACCGCGTATCGCACATCCCCGCCCGGTTGGATCAGCTGAACTGGAGCTCTCGCTTCCGCATCAACAGTCGGCACATGTCTACGCTGCGGGCAGGCCGCGTGTTCTTCGGTGGCGACGCCGCCCATGTACACAGCCCGGCCGGCGGTCAGGGGATGAACACGGGCATCCAGGACATGATCAATCTGTCCTGGAAGCTGGCCATGGTGATCAAGGGTCAGGCCAGGCCCGAACTGCTGAACACCTATGAGACCGACCGGATTCCGGTGATCCGCAAGCTGGTGCGCATGACGGAGCGGGCCACCAGGGTCTTCAATTCGACTAACCCCGTCGTCCACCAGGTGCTGACCAGGATGGCGCCGATTGCGCTGGGCACCTCGGCCGTCCAGGGCAAGGCGGCACCGATGCTCGGCCAGGTCGCCGCCGGCTACCGCGGAAGCGCGGTCGCGGCGCGAGGGGGACGGATCGGAATCCTGCACGCCGGTGACCGGATCCCCGATCTGGACGTCAAGGTGGCCGGCGTGCCGGGGTTGACCCGGCTCTACGAGCACCTCGACCTCGGCCGGCTCAGCCTGCTCGTCATCGGCGGCGACCCCGCGTGCGTGGTGCAGCGGTTTGAGCCCTGGGGCGCGCAGGTCGCGATCCGCCATGTCTCCCTCGCAACCTGCCAGAGCGTTGTTCGCGGCACCGATGCCGATGTCGCTGAAGAGCTTTCGGCCGGCGCCGGCCTCGTCCTGGTCCGACCCGACGGCTACGTGGCGGCCGCCGCGCGTCCCGTGGATGCCGCCCGGCTGACCTCATGGTTGAGCGAGTGGTTCATCGCCCGCGGAACAGGTGAGCCGGTCCACGGGTAATTGGCCGACCAGGGGTGTCCGGCCCGCGGCCGACGCGAAACCGAGCCAGGTGTGCCGATTGCCGGCCCAGCACCAGCCGACCTTGGGCGCATTGCGGTTGGCCGCACCGTCGCGACCGGTGCCGTTGCTGATCCACAGGGCGGGCACCCTGGTGTCGAGCGCGCCGTCGGGCTTGCGTCGCCTCGACCCGATGGTCATGAAGCAGCGGCCGCGTTCGAGCGCGCGAGGTTCCTGCAGCAGCCAGTGGATGCCTTCACCGAGCGTCAGTGGCATCCGCCCGTCGAAATGGATGGCAGGCAGCGCCTCGTCCGGACTCCAGTTCGCCATCGCGTCTCCACGGCACACGTCGTAGACGACGTACACCGGCGCGGCGGGCAGGGCGACCGACGGGATCGCCGTGAAGTCGTCGACATCGGTCATGTCCGAGACCACAAAGCCACGTTTGCCGTCGAGGTCCAACAGCGGAGCCAGAGCCGACGCCGGAGCCAGGTCTGGATATACCACCAGCAGCGCGTTGTCGGACGACACTCGCTGCGCCGCGTGGCGCAGCCATGCCGCGGGAAGTCCAGCGACATCGTGGACACCGAGTTCGATGAGTCGGTCGGCCTGTTCGCCGGGAGTCGGCAGGGTCAGTGAGACTGCGGTCAACGCCTGGCCTCCATCTTGTGTCCGGTGAACGCTTGCCAACAACGAAGGAACCCGGTGCGATAGTTCCCCGGCAGACCCGGGGTCCGAGCCTGTGTCCGAAACACGTTGCACGACTGAGCGTTTCATTAGCGCAGGAGTCGCCGGTGCGTCGCCCAGACAATTGTCGATAATCCATCCGGCGGCGGGGATGACGCGATCGGCCAGGTCCGCGCTTACACAATTGACACACAACCGTTCCGCGGTTGGCATCCTTCTGTCGACAATGAACAACTATGGCACCGGGAGGCGGGCACGAAGCGGCACAGGGTCCGTCGATAGGGCCTTCGGTGGCCGAGATCCTGGCATCACACGCCCGCGGAACCGGATCGCCGACCAAGACGGCGGCCCGGGTCGCCGACGCCATCGCGGCCCGTGGTGACGACGGCGCCTGGTTGTCCACGGTCCCCCGCGACGAACTCCTCGCCGCGGCCCAGGACGTCGAGAACCGGCCGGGTGCGCGAACGCTGCCGCTCTACGGTGTGCCGTTCGGTGTCAAGGACAGCATCGCTGTCGAGGGCGTCCCGACCACCCTGTCCTGTCCGGACTACGCCTATTTCGCCTCGACCACCGCTCCGGTGCTGCGTCGGCTGCTTGACGCGGGCGCGATCTATGTGGGCAAGACCAATCTCGACCAGTTCACGACCGGCCTGAACGGGACGCGGACGCCGTACACGGTGCCGCGCAGCGTA
Source organism: Mycobacterium sp. (assembly GCA_025965815.1). Classification (GTDB taxonomy): domain Bacteria; phylum Actinomycetota; class Actinomycetes; order Mycobacteriales; family Mycobacteriaceae; genus Mycobacterium. Next base: position 644 of record JAOPWF010000549.1, on the reverse strand, counting down.
TTCGGCGGTGAGATGATCTCCGGCGGATCGAGTTCCGGCTCCGCGGTTGCCGTCGCACTGGGTCAGGTCCCGTTCGCGGTCGCCACCGACACGGCCGGATCCGGGCGGGTGCCCGCCGCGCTCAATGGCGTCGTCGGCTTCAAGCCGTCCCGTGGCCTGATCAGCACAGTGGGCCTGGTTCCGGCGTGCAAATCGCTGGACTGCATCAGCGTGATGGCAGGCTGCATCGACGACGTCGACCGGATCTTCGACGTCATGGCGTTTCCGGACGACAACGACTCCTGGACCCGCGATCGCGGACCCCGCTACGACGGATCACCGCCGCAGGGATCGGGAGTGGCCCTGCTGCGCAGCGTGCAGTACTTCGGCGGCAACGGCGCGGTAACCCCCCTCGTCACGCTGATGGTCTGGGCGGCGGCCGGTTCCGTCCTGGCGCTGGCCGCCACGGTCCGACGTGTCGTGGCCTCCAGGGGAGGGCGGCCCAAGACCGTCACCGACGCGCCATCGGCTCGCCGACCCGCGCTGCAGAGCTGACCCGTCGCGGTATCGTCCCCGCCCCGTCGCCGCTGAATTAGTGTGCGAGTCATGACGGTAACCACGACGGTTCCGCTCGGTTGCGAACCGTACTACGACCTGGGCTCCTA
>JAOPWF010000537.1 GCA_025965815.1 Mycobacterium sp. | reverse complement strand
TAAACGAAATCCCTGTCAGGAACACGCTGATCGACTCCCATTAGGTTCTCACGTTCAGTGACATTCCTGGCTGCTGCTGAGCTGGGCTGGGCTGGGCTGGGCTGGGCTGGGCTGGGCGTTTAGACGCTATCTCGCGGCTGTCGCGGCCTGGTTTGTCTCACGGAACACTTCATTTCCTACAACGCTCACATGCACCCGACCGCTTATCTGTAGCAGCCAATGCCGATGTCAATTCTGAGGAGACCAACACTTCCCCTACATGCGTAGGCGGGGCGCGGCAGCGGTCTTTCTACATGTGTGAACTACGTTTGTCGCTGGGGCGTGGTAGCTGGCCCCAAGCGGCGAAAATAGTGACGCCGACGAGGACGGGGGAATTGGCGAAAGCCCCGTTGACACAGCGCAAGTCGTCTTCGGTGAGGCCGACCGCCGCGGCCCCCGTGCGGGTGGCGGGCCAGGCCAGGCGAAACGTTTCGTAGGCTGGGTCGCCGGGTCCGCCGACCCCGATATCGCGATGTCGCTCAAGACCGACGTGATGGTGACCAGCTATGTCATCTACGAGGACCCCGCCAACGACGACACGCACCGCGACTTTCTGCTGTCGGCGATGGGCGACCTGGAGCCGCTGGCAGACCCGCCGGGTGAAATGCCTGACCGACGCCAATTGGGCACGGCTGCAACAGATCCGGACCGCCCGCGACCCCGACGGCGTGTTCGTCGACTACCTAGCCGGTAAGAACAAGTTCGACAACACCAACGGGTGGGAAGCCCTCACGGCCGAATCCACGCCGAGGCGCAACCCTAACGAGCGCTGAAGGAAACGGTATGGCGCTGGTCACTCTCTTCAGCCACTCCACGCCGGGCACACCGACCCGAGACGTAAGCTGTCTAGGAGTCAACCCTTGCTCAAGGGTGACAGGTATGCAGCGTGCGATCTCGAATCGGTGCTAGTTGATCATGGCTGCAGACCGCGATCCCCTGCGGGAATTCAACAATTTGGTATGCCGTGCGGCATGGCGTCCAGTTCACGGTCTGCGCCAGGAGGATTCGAAGGTCTACGCTGAGCTGCGTCTTGCCGACGTGGCGATCCCGCTAGCGCTCCACGTTGCTGTTCGTCACTGTGACGCTTCTCCCCCGTGTCGTGCAATGGGAAAGACTCTGTCCCGCATCGGCTTACGCACAGTTGATGAAAAGATTGATTATCCATCTTTTATCTGGTCAACGACAGCGGCCCAGGTCTTGTTGGCCGGCGATGGCGCGGCTTCCTTAGCACTACGCACGTTTACAAGCATCTCGGCGGTGCCGAGTACGCCCACGCATTTACCGCTGAGGCGTAGTCAAATATTTGAAGTAGGGGCGCTCGCGCCACCAAAGACGATCTCGACAACCGCAATTCCTATGAGACACGATGCGCCCGGGTACACACCCGCGAAACTGTTATTCCTTAATGCCGTAGGCGACCGAGGCCTCCAATCAGCAGCCAGCCGCCTTCAGACTACCCACCGCTACTGCTCAGCCCGCCCGGAGTGGGACCGCGGCGAACACCACTATGAGCGCAGTGGCCCTCGCCCGCTAGAAGTCGTCTTCTCTCGGTCCACCCGGGCCGCTTCCAGAATCGCCGACCAGATCATGGTGTGCAGGTGCTGGATGAGCAGCCGCAGGTGAGGGAGGTCGTCACCAGCGGACATCACCGCTCCCCGCGTGAAGATCATTGTCACCTCTACCAGGCGCTGACACAGATCGTCCACGTTCTGGACGCCGAGTTCGTGCGCGAAAGGGGCTATCACTGCCGTCAGATTTTGCTCGTTGCGCTCGCGGACTGTCGCTATGGCCCCGGCGAACTCAGCGTCGCGCCGCCTGAACCGCGTGAGGTCACCCTCCAGGGTGAAGAAAGCCAGATTCTCAACAATGGCATCTGCGGCGGCGCCGAAGTACTCGCGCATAGCCTGCTCGGCGGAAGCCACACCGGCGTCCGGTTGCGGCAAGGCCGAGAAGAATCGGCCGACGCCCCGCTCGATAACCGCCGACAGCAGCCCCGCTTTGCTGCCGAAATGGTGATAGATCGATCCGACGGGCAGCTGGGACTCTCGACATATCTGCGAGATCGATGCTTTGTCGTAGCCGACCCTCGCCATCAGCAACTCGGCGGCATCGAGAATGGCATCCTTGGAGTTGGTCAGGGCAGCGTCAGCCACCATCACTAACCTCACGGCGCGCGGGACGAGGTCATCGCGAGCGCCCGGCCGATAGCGGCACTGGTTTCGCGCAACGGATTGACGAACAACTCGCCACTGCCTGCGCTCGCCGCGAAGCCCACGGAAACAGCAGCCACCGCTTGTTGCCCGACGAAGATCGGCGCTGCGACACACGCAAGGCCTCGTGCCGCTCCCTCACGATCTGCCGCGATGCCCATCATCCTGACATCCTGCAGGTAGCTGCGTAGGAGCTCCGGGCGGCGGAACGTCGACGTGGGGTTACGGGGAGGAGTGACCGATTCCGGAGCGGGACCGGTGAAGGCCAGCAGTGCCTTGCCTACGCCGGTCGACTGCGCGGGTAACCGGCCACCCACGACCGCCGGCGTCGACGGCGATGCCGAGCTAGGTAGCTTCTCGAGGTAGACGACATCGGCCTCCTCGAGGACGGCAAGGTGCACCGTCTGCTTAGTGACGCGTCGTAACCGCTCGAGATGCGGCAGCGCAACATTGCGCAACTGAACTTCGGCCGAGCAGGTTCCCATCGTGAAAATCCGCAATCCGATCCGATAGCCCTGGCCCACCCGCTGGACAGCGTCCACCTCCGACAACATCGTCAGGATTCGATGTGCCGTCGACTTCGGCAGACCGCTCTTGCGGGCGATATCGCTCACCGTCATAACGCGGCGGCTCTGGTTGAACGTCTGCAGCACGTCGAACGCCTTCCAGAGAACGGAGGGGGCCATGTCGGTGGCCACGGGCGTGTTGTGCGTCATTCGTGATCCCGATCAGTAGAACGATCCTTCTAGTAGAAGGTACGCTCTAGTGGCCGCAGGCGTCAACCTAGGAGACCGGCTGGGTTGATGCTCTCGGCCTGCTGCGAGGTCCCCCCGTCCAGGCATCACTCCCGCCCGATACGAACTCGACGAGTCTCAGCTGGCCCACGGCCGCCAATCAACGCATCGCCGGGAACGAGCATCTCGTCGCACTAGACCGACCTAGCTGCTGGAGTCGCCCGCATTGGGCATCGCCGGCCCCTTGAACGACTTCGCCGAGGGCTCCTGGTCAGTCTGGCATTGCTTCGACGATCTGTTCCTGGGTGAACGGCAGGGTCCGCACGCGGACTCCGAGCGCGTGGTAGAGGGCGTTACCGATGGCGGCCGCGGTGGGCCCCTGCGCGGTCTCGCCGACTCCCAACGGCGGATCCCCGCTGCCGGGCAACAATTCCACGTCGACCGTAGGTATCTCCGAGAACCGCAGGATCGGGTAGCTCTCCCAGGTGTCGCTGGTGACGGTCAGGTTGTTGAACCGCACACGTTCCTTTAGTGCCCAGATGGTCGCCTGGATCGCGCCGCCCTCGACCTGGTTCGCCACTCCGTCGGGGTTGATGATCAGGCCGGCGTCTACCGCGACGGTGAGCCGACGTACCCGCTCTTGGCTTGTAGCTTCCACTTCCGCGACCACCGCGCAGTAGGCGCCACCGGGGCCGCGCGAAAGTGTTCCAGCGACCGGAACAAATTCGTGTTGGAAGTTTCATTGCGCGCGAACGTTGAAGAACCAAGCCGATGCCGTACGCTCTCCGCGTCCATCCGGAGGATGTGCGTCCGAGTTGTCGGCTCATGTTGCGACGCAAGGAGTTTCCCAATGACGGCAACCGACACGGCCGTGATCGCTGATCGCTTCATCGACGTGCCGAAATTGCGGGTTCACTACTGCGAGGCGGGTGCCGGGCACCCCTTGGTTCTGCCGCACGGTAGCGGGCCCGGCGCGACGGCCGACACCAACTTCAGTCAGAACATCGGTGCGCGGCGCACGCATCAGAGCATCGACGCCATCAGCCCCTGCTAACCAACCCGACACCAAAAGCGAACTCGGAAAGGCACACATCATGACGACATTTCGCGCGGCCCAAGTCACCTCGCCGGGAGGACAGCTGGCTCTGGTCGATCGAACACTGGCCGAACCGGGACCTGGCACCGTGTGTGTCGCGGTGGAGGCGTGCGGCATCTGCCATTCCGATTCGATGTTCGTCGATGACCTGTGGCCCGGTGTGCAGTTCCCGGTCACGCCGGGTCATGAGATCGCCGGGCATATCGATGCGCTCGGCGCGGGTGTGGAGGGCTGGCGCGAGGGTGATCGGGTGGCGATCGGCTGGTCGGGCGGCTATTGCGGCGTTTGCCGCAGCTGCCGGCAAGGGGAGTTCGTGCACTGCGAGGTCGGGATGGTCACCGGCGCAACATTTCCCGGCGGATGCGCCGACTACGTCGTGGCGCCCGCAACCGCGCTGGCCCGCATTCCCGATGACCTGTCGGCTGTTGATGCCGCGCCGCTCGCGTGCGCAGGGCTGACCGTGTTCAATTCGTTGCGCCGCACCGGCGCCGGGCCGGGCGATCTGGTCGCCATTCTCGGGATTGGCGGACTGGGGCATCTGGGGGTGCAGTTCGCGGTGAAGATGGGCTTTCGCACCGTCGCCATCGCGCGTGGCCCCGAGAAACGCGACCTCGCACGCGAACTGGGCGCTCATCACTACATCGACTCGGTGGCCAGCGACGTGGCCGCCGAACTGCAGAAACTGGGCGGGGCGCGGGTCATCGCGGCCACCGCCACCAACGCCGACGCAATGACCGCCGCGGTCGGCGGGCTGGGACTGCACGGCGAACTGCTCACCCTGGCCGTCCTCGACGACCCGCTACAGGTCAGCCCGATGCAGCTGATCGGCATCTCCGGCACCGTGCACGGCCATCCCGCCGGCGCGTCCCCTGATCTTGAGGACACCCTGAATTTCGCTGCGTTACAAGGTATTAAACCGATGGTGGAGGTCCTGCCGCTGGAGAAGGCCGCCGACGGTTATCAGCGAATGGTGACCAACCAGGCCCGCTTCCGCGTGGTGCTCACCACCGCGCTCCGAGCCCCAACGCCCATGTTCTACCCGCAGCCACAACACGCTCAACTGCAGAGCAGCCGGGAAGGGAGCAGCCGATGACCGGTAACGACAGTGACCAACGACACGTGGACGTCACCGGGGTTCGTCAGCTTGGTGCTTTCGAGCGGATGTATCACCGGCGCCAGGAGAAGAGCACGATGCACTTCTGCACCGTGGCTGAGCTTGCTGACGACCTGGATCCTGGTGCGCTTGCTGCCGCCCTCCGCGCGGTGCAGCACCGCCATCCGCTGCTGAACGTCTACGTCGAAGATGACCCGCAAACGCGACTCGGGTTCTACCGGCCGGCGAGTGTGCGGCCGATCCCGGTTACCGTCGTCGACGCCGAGACGGGCCGCACATGGTGTGATGTGGTCGCCGAGGAGTTGATCCGCCCCTTCGATACCTCTATCGCGCCGCTGATCCGTCTGGTGCTGCTGCGCTCAGGAACGGGTACCCCGGCCGCGATCGTGCTGACCGTCGCCCATGTCATCGTCGACGGGCTCTCCGCCGGATGCATTCTGCGGGACTTGTTCTCCGCACTCAACGGGCACCCACTTGAGGCGCTGTCCGTCCCGCCATCACAGGAGGAACTGATCGGCCGGCTGCGCGACACGCAACGCGCCGCTGCGCCGGCAGTCAACAGCCCGCCGCCACCGGCGCAGCCGGCCTGGCTTGACACGCTGTCCACGACTCGGCCCTTCGACGGCGCGGCGCCCCACCTCAGCGCGATCTGTTTCGATGCGGACCTGACCCGGCGGTTGGTCGCCCGCGCCCGCGCCGAACAGACGACTGTGCACTCGGCGCTGGTCTCGGCCATGAGCCGATTGATCCTCGAGTCAGGCCGCAACGAATTCGTCAG
>JAOPWF010000479.1 GCA_025965815.1 Mycobacterium sp. | reverse complement strand
TCGGCGACCTCGTCGGCGTAGCCACGAACCAGTTCGACCTGCGGATCGATCATCTCGTGGACACCAATGAAGTTCGGCCCGACGACGTTCCAGTGAACGTGCTTCAGCGTCAGGTGAAGATCGTTGTAGGTGCTCAGCTGTTTCTGCAGCAGGTTCGCGACTTTCGTGCCCTGCTGGTCGGTCATCCCGGGAATGGTGAACTGTGGCATCAATTGCTCCTTCGCGCATGATCGTCTGTCTTCCCGCGTGTACCCGTGGGCGCCACTCGGTAATCAGCAGGCGTTACAGCGCGCGCAGATTCGGAATCGCCTGCCGTGGGCCGAACCGCGGACTGCGGGCCAGGCCACTGACCTCCAGCAGCCGGACCGCGCGGTAGCGGTGCGGCCGCAGCGGCTCGAGCAGGGCCACCATCGCGTCGTCGTCGATCGGCCTGCCGAGCAGGCTCCAGCCGACCACCTTGGCGAGGTGGTAGTCGCCGATCGACAACGCGTCGGCGTCCCCGAAAGCACGCTGCGCGACCTCGGCGGCGGTCCACACTCCGACGCCGGGTAGCGAGGTCAGCGCAACCCTGGCCTGCTCGGCCGGCCGGGCGCAGAGCCGTTCCAAGGAGTCGGCGCGCTGGGCACAGCCGACCACCGTGCGCGCCCGCCCCGGGTCGACGTTGGCCAGGTGGAACTCCCAGGACGGGATCCGCCGCCACACGTCGCCCGGCGGCGGCACCTTCATCCGCGCCGGTGCCGGTCCGGGTGCGGGTGTGCCGAACTTGGTGACCAGCAGCCGCCACGCCCGGAAGGCGTCCTTGCCGTACACCCGTTGCTCCAGGACAGCGGGAACCAGCGATTCCAGTACGCGCCCGCTGCGGCCGATCCGGAGGTGCGGAACGCGCCGATGCGCGGCCGCGATGGTCGGCTCGTCCGGCGCGAATCCGGACGGGTCGTCCTCGGCCCCCAGCAGGGCGGGCAGTCCATCCGCGAACTCCGTTGCGCCGCTGCCCCACACCGCACAGTCCACGGCATTGGTCGCCGACCGGGTGATGCGGGCACTCACCGGGCCGGTCGGCATCAGAGTCGTCCGCCAGATGGCGCCGTCCTCGCTGACCTGGAAACACGGATCGCCCCGGCCGTGGCGCAGCGGCGACAACGTGCTCATCGGGCCGACCGGTCCGTCAAAGACCACGCGCCGGTTCAGCCGCTCCGCGCGGGCGGCGGCGTCGCTGGTCACTTCACCCCCGGCGTCGGGTCACCGGTTTCGCGGATCACCCCGCACAGGAAGCTGCGGACCATCTCCTCGAACAGCTGCCCCGAGGTGAGTTCGTTGGCGGCCAGTGCGCTGGTGAGCAGCGGCTGGGACACCGGATCGACGTTGGGGAAGATTCCGCCCCTCTTGCCCGGCGGCCGGACCGCCTCGGTTAGCACAGCGCCGATCGACAGGGTCTCCATTCCGTCCAGGATCCGCACGTGCAGTCCCAGCGGCACACCGGAGGCGTGCAGGAACCGCGCGCTGTCCTCGTAGCCGCCGATGAGCACGTCGCGGGGCAGGTGCGCAAGCAGCACCGGGGCGGCATTGCGGTGCCGCAGGATGGCGTGCCGGAAGTTCACTGCGAGGGCGACGAAGTACTCCGGCCAGTCCGGTCCCGGCTTGCGCCGCGGGCGGATCGACGCACCGGCGATCTGACGGGCCACGGCGGCAAGGATCTCACTCTTATCGGAGAAGTGGTGATACAGCGACGGGGCACGTACACCGAGATGCTCCGCCAGCCGCGGCAGGCTGAACGCGTCGAGGCCATCGGCGTCGATGATCTCGATCGATGCCTGCACGGCGATCGCTCGGGTGATCAGCGGTTTCGTGGGTCGTGGCATGTCCCGCTCTCAGTGACCGGAGGTCCCGCCATCGATGGCGAGTGTGACGCCGGTGATGTAGCTGGACGCGGGTCCGGCCAGGAACACCACCACGACGGCGACCGCGTTGGCCAGTCGAAACAGGTCGAGCACCGAGCCGCGTGTACTCGACTGCATGGGCTTTACCTCCCCCTTAACGCATGTGAGGAGATCATAGGTTTCGGCGCGGAAGGCGACTCCCGCGGCCGCCACCGGCGAATAGATGACGTGATCGTCACGTTTCTCCGGTGGTTGCAATCGCCGCGGCGGGGTATCAACAGAAGTGCGGTTCGCGCCACGGGCGGCGAGCGGCAGGACCTTTTGGGGAAAGGGCGACAGTGGGCCGTATCAACGGATGGCTGCTGACGCCCGCGCCCGAACCGCCGCTGACCGCCTACGAGGCCGGGTTCGACACCTGGCGAAACGGTGTCAGGCAGGCCGTTCTCGACGAAACCTCGCGGTACGTCACCACCCATCGCCCACGAGCAGATCAACGACAGCCAGGTCGACGGGACGATGCAGGCCGCGCTGGTCAGCATGGCGGCCACCTGCACCGCGCGGGCGGCATGAACTTCAACGGTTCAGGAGTGTGTGGGTGATGCGTACCGTCGGCGGCAGCACCGATCATGTGGTCGTCGTGGGCGCCGGGCTGGCAGGGCTGTCCGCGGCGCTGCAGCTGGCCGGCCGTGGCCGCGAAGTGACCGTGGTGGAGCGCGACACCGTGCCGGGCGGCCGCGTCGGCCGGATCGACACCCACGGCTACCGGATCGACACCGGCCCGACGGTGCTCACGATGACCGACATCATCGACGACGCGTTCGCGGCCGTCGGCGAGACACCCGCCGACCGGCTCGACCTGCTGCCGGTGACGCCCGCCTATCGCGCCTCGTTCGCCGACGGCAGCGCCATCGACGTGCACACCGATGCCGACCGGATGGTCGCGGCCGTCGAGGAATTCGCCGGCCCGGACGAAGCGTCCGGCTATCTGCGCCTGCGGGAGTGGCTGGGCAAGCTGTATCGCACCGAGTTCGACGGCTTCATCGCCGCCAACTTCGATTCACCCCTGTCGCTGCTGACGCCGCAGCTCGCCCGGCTCGCGGCGATCGGCGGTTTCCGCCGCTGGGACCGCGTGGTCCGGCGGTTCCTCGCCGACGAGCGGCTGCAGCGGATCTTCACCTTCCAGGCCCTCTACGCCGGAGTTCCGCCCCAGCAGGCGCTGGCGGTGTACGCGGTCATCGCCTACATGGACACCGTCGCGGGGGTGTACTTCCCGCGCGGCGGGATGCGGGCGCTGCCCGACGCGCTGGCCGCGGCCGCTGTCGACGCGGGCGTCACGTTCCGGTACGGCTCGCCGGTGACGGCGCTGGAACGCTCGGGCGACCGGATCACCGCGGTGCGCACCGACAACGAGCGGATCGCGTGCGATGCGGTCGTGCTGACCACCGAACTGCCCCAGACCTACGAGCTGCTGGGCCGGCAACCACGCCGGATGCTGTCGGTGCGGCACGCGCCGTCGGCGGTGGTGGTGCATGTCGGCACCCGCGCCCTCGAACCGGCGACCGCGCACCACAACATCCTGTTCGGCGCGGCGTGGAAGGAGACCTTCACCGACATCATCCGCGACGGAGCGTTGATGCATGACCCGTCGCTGCTGGTCACCCGGCCGACGGCCAGTGATCCCACTCTCGCCCCGGACGATCGGGACCTGCTCTACATCCTCGCGCCTGCCCCGAACCTCGCCCGCGGTGACATCGACTGGGCGCAGACCGGCAGTGCCTACGCCGACCAGATCATCGGCACGGTCGCGGACCGGCTGCTGCCCAGCCTCGGCTCCGACGCCGAGGTGCTGTACGTCGTCACCCCGGATGACTGGGGACGCCAGGGGATGGCGGCGGGGACACCGTTCGCGCTGGCCCACACGTTCGGCCAGACGGGCCCCTTCCGGCCGGCCAACACGGTGCGCGGCGTCGACAATGCCGTGCTCGCCGGTTCCTCGACGGTGCCCGGCGTCGGCGTGCCGACCGCGATGCTCTCCGGCCGGCTGGCCGCCGACCGGATCACCGGTGTGCCCGCGGCGCCGACCGGGACCCCTCCCGCCCTGTCGTCCGAAAGGGGTCAGCCGTGATTCGATCCGAACTGGACGCGGCCGGAGTGCGCGACCCACGCCTGCGCAGTGCCTACCGTCGCTGCCGGGAACTCAACGCCCGGCACGGCCGCACCTTCTTCCTGGCGACCCGACTGCTCACGCCGGCGCAGCGGCCCGCGGTGCACGCCCTCTACGGCTTCGCCCGCCAGGCCGACGACATCCTCGACGACCTCGACCCCAGCCTGGACGCCGAAGTCCGGGCTGCGCGGCTGCACCGGCTCGCCGACGAGTTCTTCGCCGGCGACGACCACAGCGACGACCCGGTGCTCGCGGCCGTTCTGCACACCGCACGTACATACAACATCGCGTCGGACCTGTTCGAGGACTTCCTGCGCTCGATGCGGATGGACCTGAGCATCACCGACTACCCCGACCGCGCGGCCCTCAACAGCTACATGCGTGGCTCAGCGGAAGTCATTGGGCTGCAACTACTGCCGGTGCTGGGTACCGTCGGCCCGGCCGCGGAGGCGGCGCCGTATGCGGCCGCCCTCGGAAAAGCGTTCCAGTTGACCAACTTCCTGCGTGACGTGGACGAGGACCTCAGCCGTAACCGGGTCTACCTTCCCGCCGACGAGTTGGCCGCGTTCGAAGTGGACCGCGACCTGTTGATGTGGTGCCACACCCACCGTCGCACCGATCCACGGGTGCGTCGGGCACTGGCCGAACAGCACGACATCACCCGCGGGGTCTACCGATTCGCCCGGAACGGGGTGAACCTGCTCGCGCCGCGGTCACGCCCGTGCGTGGCGACGGCACTGACCCTGTACTCCGAGATCCTCGACCGCATCGAGGCCGACGACTTCGCCGTCTTCAACAGGCGCGCCACAGTCGGCACGGCGCGACGGCTGCGGGTTGCCGGCTCCGGCCTGGCGCAGGCATGGCGGGCCCGCCGCTGTGACGCCCAGCCGGCCCGGGGTTCCGACATCGGGGCGGCCTGATGGACCGGTGTCAGTACCTGATCGTGCTGGGCGCCTGCCTGGTGATCACCGCACCGCTGGAACTGTTCGGCCCCGGGGTCTACCGGCAGCCGTTGCGCACCGCCAAAGCGATACTCCCGGTGGCCGTCGTTTTTCTGATCTGGGACGCCGTGGCCATCGGGGGGCACCTGTGGAGCTACAACCCGGCCTACATGACTGGTATCGAACTGCCCGGCCACATTCCGTTGGAGGAAGTGCTGTTCTTCCTGGTGATCCCGTTGTGCGGCCTGCTCACCTACAACGCGGTGAGCACGCTGGTGCACCGGCTCACAAAGCGCGTGAAGCAGGTCCGATGATGGGCCTCGGCTACACACTGCCGGCGCTGTTGGCCGTCGTCGTCGTAGTCATCGGTGAACTCGCGGTGCTACGGACGGGGCTGTTCCGCAAGCCGGCCTACTGGCTGTCAATGGTGATCGTGCTCGGCTTCCAGATCCCGGTCGACGGCTGGCTCACCAAGCTGAGCGCGCCGATCGTGCTCTACGACGAGCGTCACATCAGCGGCCTGCGGTTCCCCTTCGACATCCCGGTCGAAGACTTCCTGTTCGGCTTCGCACTGGTGACGGCGGTGTTGCTGCTGTGGGAAAGGCAGCGGTCGCGGGCAACCGAGGCGCAGGATGAACCAACATGAGTGTCGGTCACGGCGGGTTGTCCCGCGGCGAGGTACCGGCCGCGTTCGACGGCGGTGCCGCCGCCTACGACCGGCTGGTCAACGCCAACCCCGGATATCACCAACACCTGCGAATGTCGGCGCGCCGCATGCGAATTCCCGATGACGGCCGCGGGCTGCGGCTGCTCGACGCGGGCTGCGGCACCGGGGCATCCACCGCCGCCCTGCTGTCCGTCGCACCACACGCCGAGATCGTCGCCGTCGACGCGTCGAAGGGGATGCTCGACGAGGCGGTCCGCAAGCCGTGGCCGTCCTCGGTCCGGTTCGTGCACACCCCGATCGAAGGGCTCGCGGACGCTGGCGTGGACGGGCCGTTCGACGGAATCCTCGCCGCGTACCTGCTGCGCAACCTGGCCGATCCGGATGCCCAGCTGGAGAGGTTCCGCACCCTGCTGAGGCCCGGCGCGACGCTTGCCCTGCACGAGTACTCGGTCCGCGACTCGCGCCTGGCGACGTCGGTGTGGCACGCGGTGTGCTGGGGCATCATCATCCCGCTGGGCTGGCGGCAGACCCGCGACGCCACGCTCTACCGGCATCTGTGGCGCAGTGTCGCGGCGTTCGACGGCGCCGGGCCGCTGCGGAAAAGATTGCGCGACGCCGGGTTCACCGCGGTGCACAGCGAAACCATGCCGGGCTGGCAGCGCAACGTCGTGCATACTTTCCTCGCGGACGGGCCGCAATGACCGATCCGCGCCGCGTGTTGCATCCTGGGCTGAACGGGGCCTTGGACGCCGGGCAGCTGGCCTCGCGGCCGCGCGCGGTGGTGGTGGGCGCCGGCATCGCGGGGCTGGCCGCCGCGACCGGACTGGCCGAACGCGGTGTGACCGTGGAGGTGATCGAGCGCGAGGGCTACCTCGGCGGGCGGGTCGGCGGCTGGACCGAGAAACTTCCCGACGGCACCGACGTCGCGATGAACCGCGGCTTCCACGCCTTCTTCCGCCAGTACTACAACCTGCGCAACCTGCTGCGGCGCACCGACCCTGCGCTGTGCAGGCTGACACCGGTCGACGACTACCCGCTGGTGGACGCCCAGGGCCGCCGCGACACCTTCCACGGACTGCCCCGCACACCACCGTGGAACGCGGTGGCATTCGCGTTGCGCAGCCCCACCTTCCGGCTGCGGGACCTGGTGCAGCTCAACGCGCGCGCCGCTGCGCCGCTGGCGGCGGTGTCGGTGCCGGACATCTATCACCGGCTCGATCATCTGGACGCCGAGGCCTTCCTCGAGCAGATCAACTTCCCCGCCGCGGCAAGGCATCTGGCGTTCGAGGTGTTCTCGAGGAGCTTCTTCGCCGAGCCCGCGCAGTTGTCGGCCGCCGAGCTCGCCGCCATGTTCCACATCTACTTCCTTGGCTCCAGCGAGGGCCTGATCTTCGATGTCGCCGACGACAACTTCGACACCTGCCTGTGGGAGCCACTGCGGGAGTACCTGCTGAGCCGTGGCGTGCGGTTCCGTACCGGTACCACCGTCGACGCGATTGAAACCGATGCGGCACAACCCTTCCGGGTACATGCCGGCGGAGAGCACGTCGACGCCGACGGTGTCGTGCTGGCCGCCGATGTCGCCGGGCTGCAACGCATCGCCGCGAGTTCCCCCGACCTCGGCGACGCCGGCTGGCGCTCCCGGGTCGGGGAGATGCGCACCGCGCAGCCGTTCGTCGTGCAGCGACTGTGGCTGGACCGGCCCGTCGCGGCCGACCGGCCCCCGTTTCTCGGCACCGGCGGTCTGGAGCCGCTGGACAATGTCAGCGTGCTCGAGCGCTACGAGCATCAAGCCGCCGAATGGGCACGCCGGACCGGCGGCTCCGTCGTGGAGTTGCACTCGTATGCCGTGCCGCGCGGGCGGGCCGGTGACGGGCTGCGCGGGCGTCTGCTCGACCGGCTGCACGCGCTGTATCCCGAGACGGCGCGGGCGAACATCGTCGACGAACGCATCTTGACCCGCAACGACTGCCCGCAGTTCGCGCCCGGCGACCACGCCCGGCGCCCTGGCATTGCCACGCCCCACCCCGCCCTCGCCCTTGCCGGTGACGGCATCCGCATCGATCTGCCGGTGGCCCTGATGGAGCGCGCCGCCACCACCGGCTGGTCGGCGGGCAACCGGCTGCTGGCGCACTGGGGGCTGGCCGGTCACCCCTTGCACACCGTCCCCGTTCAGGGCCGTTCCGCGACATTGCGCCGGCTCGCCGGCGGAGAAAGGCAGCCACAGCGATGAGCAACCGTACCGGCATGAGTATGCGGTGGTCGAAACGCTCTCCACTGCAACTGCTTCCACGGTTGCGGTGGAGCGGCCAACGTCCCACCTACCGCGACGCGCAACCGGCCATCATCGACGCCGCGCTACAGCGGTCGCAACGACGCCCCTCGGGCAACTGGTTCGTGTTCGCCGCCAGCGACCACATTGTCCGGAACCGGCCGTTCGGGGTGTCGGTCGGCGGGATCGAGATCGTCGCCTGGCGTGACGAGGAAAACGGGCTGCATGTGGGTCCCGGATCGTGCCCGCACCTGGGCGCCGACCTGTCCACTGGAACGATCGACTGCGGCACCTTGATCTGTCCTTGGCACGGGCTGCGCCTGGACGGCAGGCGCGAATTCGGCTGGCGGCCGTTCCGCTGCCACGACGACGGTGTGCTGGCGTGGGTCCGGCTGGACGCCGTCGGCGGCGAAGAACCACTCGACCGGCCAGTCATCCCGGTGCGGCCGAGCGGCGCTCAATTGCACGCCGTTACCCGGCTGGTCGGCGTCTGCGAACCGTCCGACGTCATCGCCAACCGCCTCGACCCGTGGCACGGGGCGTGGCTCCACCCCTACTCGTTTACCAGCCTCGAGGTGCTCAGCTCACCCACCACCGACGACGACGGCGCGGACCCGGCCGACGACCGGTTCCTGGTCGCCGTGACCTTCCGCATCGGCCGACTGGGGGTTCCGGTGATCGCCGAGTTCACCAGCCCGGAACGCCGCACCATCGTGATGCGGATCGTCGACGGCGAAGGGACCGGCAGCGTCGTCGAGACGCACGCCACCCCGGTCGGTCCGGGACCCGACGGTGGGCCGCTTACCGCGGTGATCGAGGCGGTCATCGCGCACTCCGACCGCACCGGCTTCGCCCAGGCGCGCCGGGTCACGGCGCTGATCACCCCGCTGATGCGGCACGCGGCGACCCGACTGTGGCGCGACGACCTCGCCTATGCCGAGCGGCTGTACGCCGTGCGCAGCCGCCGCTAAGGCGTGACGGCGACGTCGGCCTTGTTCGGGTAGAACGCGACATGTCCGGCGATGCCGGCGACCGCCTCGTAGGGCTGTTCGTAGGTCCAGATCGCGTCGTCCACGGTGGCGCCGGCTGTGGTGACGCTGTAGTAGCTCGCGTCGCCCTTGAACGGGCAGTAGGTGGTGGTGTCACTGGGCTGCAGCACGGTCTGCACGACGTCGCGTAACGGGATGTACTGCACCGCGGGATAGGTGGACTCCTGCAGCGTCAGCGCGTCGTCGGTGTCCGCGACGACCTCGCCGTTGACCCGCACCGTCACGTGCTTGCCGGTGGGTTCGACGGTGATCGGATGCTCGGCGGTGGGCTGGAGTACGGGACGGTCACTCATGATGTTGCCTCTCTTGAACGCGGGTGGCGTATCTCAGAGGCAACGTGCCAGGACTCGTCTTTTCTTCCGGAGGTCGCTCATAGCCGGTCCATTTCGCGCGCCATGACAGCTGTTGACCGAGGCGTTGCAGCTCCCACCGTCAGATATCGGGGTCAGCTTGGAGCTGGCTGAAGTGGCAGCGCACCGCAGTATGGCTGATGTATCGCAGGCGGCTAACTCGATCAGCAACCCCCAGCCAGCGCAGCGGCTCGGGATCCCAGTTGCGGGAGCGGTGATTCACCCCAGGGCAGTGCCGTCAACGGCGTCTCGCGGCCCAGCACGAGGTCGGCGAGCGTCCGACCCGCCAGGTTGTGACGGTGACCCCGTGCCCGACGTACCCGCCCCGACGCGCACATGTACGCGGCGGTGGCGTTTTACGGCAGCGAGTTCCGGGCCGTACAGCTGGTGTGAGCGGACGGGCGCGGTCGCTGGCCGTGGGCCGCCGATTTCAGTGACGGACGGTGCAAACAGCCGGTGCTCGGCATGCGTCAGAACGCGTAGCGGTGGTACTGCGCCATGTAGCGCATGGCGGGCACCAGCGACATGACCTTGGCCATCACGCGGTAGGCGCGGGGGACTCGTTTGAAGGTGTCGGAGTCGAACGGCGACACCCAGGCCAGCAGCCGCACGCCCGGCACCGCCTCGATGATGTCGTCGGGGCCGTTGATCGCCCAGTGCAGCGTTGATCCCGACCGGCGCACCACAGCGTTGGTCCATTGCGACTTGGTGCCCAGCGAGTTGAACGCGTCGAATTGCAGCTCCCCGAACGGGAAGTGGTCGACGACTCGGCGCAGCAGCGCGATGCCGTCCTGGTCGGTGAGATACATCGTCAGTCCTTCGCCGATCATCAGAACTGGGCGGTCCCCCGGTATCTCCGCCAGCCACGCCGGGTCGGTGACCGACGCGGCGACGACGTGGTAGTGCTCCCGCTCGGGATACAGCTGCGCCCGCAGCGTTGCGACGTCGGGATAGTCGACGTCGTACCACTCGACCCCGGGGCCGGGCTCCAGCCGGAAGAATCGGCTGTCCAGCCCGCAGCCGAGGTGCAGCACCACGGCCTGCGGATGGACGGCCAGGAATTGCCGGACCCAGTTGTCGAAGTGCGCCGACCGGGTGGTCACCGACGGAGCGGTGCGCGCGGTGATCGTGGTCTTCTTCCAGTCGTAGTCGATCCGCTCGACGATCTCCTTGGCGTACCGGTCGCCGAGGATCGGATGGGCAGCGTCGGCGTCGAGCGCCTTCGCGTACAGCGTCGCGAGCATGGTCTGCGGCGCGCCGCTCAGATCGACGCGAACCTTGTCGGCAGTCACGGCGTCGAGGCTAGTGGCCGGCCGCCTTACTGTTGCGCTTCGCGTCGCGCAGACCGA
Source organism: Mycobacterium sp. (assembly GCA_025965815.1). Classification (GTDB taxonomy): domain Bacteria; phylum Actinomycetota; class Actinomycetes; order Mycobacteriales; family Mycobacteriaceae; genus Mycobacterium. Next base: position 4,114 of record JAOPWF010000479.1, on the reverse strand, counting down.
CCCAGAACTGGGCCGCCGCGCGGATCGAGTCTTCGACCGGTGCAGGGCGCCAACCGAGTTCGCGTTCTGCCTTGCCGCTGTCCACCTCGGCCTCCGCGCGCATCAGCCGGACCGAGCCGAGGGTCAGCCGCTCGTCGGTCTTTTTGAGCCGCGCCTTGAGGCTGCCCATGGCGGCAAGGCCGTACATCACCGGCAGTGGGATGGACCTGCTCGGTGGCGGCACTCCGGCGGCTTCCGCGGCGATGCGCGCCACCTCCGTGTTGGTGATCATTTTTTCCGAGATCAGGTAGCGTTCGCCGTTGCGGCCGTGCTCGGCGGCCAGGATCAACGCCCGGGCGGCGTCGTCGACCCCGACCACTTCCAGGGAGATGCCACTCATGACGAACGGCAGCTTGCCGAAGGCGGCACCGGCGATGATCGCACCGTGCGGAGTCTGGCCCCAGTCGCCGCTGCCGTAGGTGGTGGACACACACATCGCGACCGCGGGAAGGCCGGAATCCCGGGCGTAGCGCAGCACCATCTCCTCGGCCTGCACCCGGGAGCGGACGTACGGGCTCAGCCCGCGCGTCCCGATGGTGTCTTCTTCGGTGGCCCGGTGGCCGCGGCGGCGCCCGACCGTCACGTAGCTGCTGGTGAACACGAAGCGTTTCAGGCCGCCGGCCACGCCTTCTTGGCTGGCGACGTCCAGGACGTTGCGCAGCCCGTCGACGTTGGTGCGGAACAGCGGCGCCGGGTCACTGAGCCAGGCGCGGGTGTCGACGACGCAGTAATAGACGACATCGCAGCCGGCCATGGCTTTCCGGAGCGTCGCGGTGTCGAAGACGTCGCCGACGAACCGGGTCACGTGCAGATCGTCGATGCCGACGGTGTTGGCGTTCGGTCGCACCATCGCCCTGACTTCGGCCCCCTCGCTCACCAGCTGACGGGTGACGTGCGAGCCGAGGAATCCGTTGGCACCGATGACGAGTTTGGGCAGGCCGCTCACTTGCGCCGCCCGCACTGCCGCATCCAGTCGGCCGCTTCCTCGGGGAGGTTGCCCAGTTCCTCGGCCTTCGTGCACCACTTCATCGTCGCGGCGACGAAGCGCAGTGGGTTGTAGACGTCCTCCTGCCGGCGCCACTTCCCGTCGCCGGCGTAGGTCACGATCGAGATGTTGGTCGCGCTGATGATGGTGCCGTCGCCCGGGTCGACCATCGGGTTGTCGAGTTCGCAGATGATCCGCCCGGCCGCCTCGTCGATCACCGACCACAACGACGGGAACGACGTCATGTGACTGCCGGGAAAGGTGGACATCGTCTTCCAGATCCAGGCACGCACCTCTTCGCGGCCCCTCCAGGTGCCTGCCGCGTGCTCGATGTACTCCACATCGGGTGTGTACTGCTCCACCCAGGGATCCCAGTCACGGGTCTCGGCGGCACGGGCAACCGTCTGCTCGAAGACCTCGAACGCCGCTGCGAGTTCCTCGCGGGTAAAGACCTTGGTCGTCACAGTAGAAAACTAGAACACGTTCTATTGCCGCTGTCGAGGATTTGTCCGACCCGTTCCTTATACTCGAACCTATGTTCGACATATTCGTCCCGGCGGATACCGCGGAGACCAGGGCGCTGATCGACGAGGTGTGTGCGTCGTCGCGTTCCGAGGCTCAGGCTTGTGCGCGGCGGCTCGCGGCGATAGGCGGGTTTTATGTGTTGCGGCTGCGGGAATCGGGCGAGACGGCGACGTGGGCGGTCGACACCTGGGATGCGGTGGCCGCCGAGGTTGCTGCGGCGTTGCGGATCAGTCTGGCGATGGCGGGCAGTCATCTGCGGTATGCCCGGGCGATGCGGGAGCGGGCGCCGCGGGTCGCGGCGGTATTCGCCGCGGGTGATATCGACTTCCGGATGTTCCAGACGATCGTGTATCGCACCGACCTGATTACCGACGAGCAGGTGTTGGCCGTGGTGGATGGGCAGTTGGCGGTGCGGGCGCCGCGATGGCCGTCGATGACCCGCGGCCGGCTGAACACCGCATCGATCTCATCGTCGCCGCGGTGGACCGCGACGCGGTACGTCGTCAGCGTGAGGCCGCGGCCGACCGGGAGGTGTCGATCTGGGATACGGACGCCGGAATGGCTGGCATCGACGGCCGTCTCTACGCCACCGACGCGCACGCCCTGGATCAGCGGCTGAATGCGTTGGCGGCCACGGTGTGTGATGCGGATCCGCGCACTCGCCCGCAGCGCCGCGCCGACGCTCTGGGCGTACTGGCGGCCGGGGCCGATCGGCTGGACTGCCGGTGTGACAACCCGGTCTGCCCGCAACGGACCGCGCCACGCACAGCGAGCAACGTCGTCATCCACGTGGTGGCCGAGCAGGCCACCGTGAACGGGGCGGGCGATGCCCCCGGGTATCTGTCCGGTGCTGAGCAGCTGATCCCGGCCGAGTTGGTCGCCCAACTGGCGAAGGCGGCCAAGTTACGGCCGCTGATCCATCCCGCCGACTCGCCACCCGAGCCCGGCTACGTGCCGTCCGCCAGACTCGCCGATTTCATTCGCTGCCGCGACCTGACCTGCCGGTTTCCTGGCTGCGACCAACCTGCGGTGGGCTGCGATATCGACCACAGCGTGCCGCACGGCGACGGCGGCCCCACACATCCGTCGAACCTGAAGTGCATGTGTCGCAAGCATCACCTGATCAAGACGTTCTGGCGCTGGCACGACACGCAGCTGCCCGACGGCACGGTGATCTGGACCTCCCCGGCCGGCCACACCTACGTGACTACTCCGGGCAGCACGCTGCTGTTCCCGGCGTTGAGCGCGCCAACGGGGGATCTCGACATCCCTGAACGACCCGCCCAGCCGTGCACCGAACGCACGGCGATGATGCCCCTGCGCCGGCGCACCCGAGCGCAGAACCGGGCCGACCACATCACTACCGAACGACACCAGAACCAGCAGAAACGACGAAAACGACAAGAGCAGATTGCCAACTACCTGACCGGTGCCCCGCCCGGCAGCGACGACGAGCCGCCGCCCTTCTGAGGGACTTTCTGAACAACGCTTCAGGTTGTACCCGACACACATCAAAGGAGGGCATGTGGCGAAGGAGTTCAACAAGAATCCGGCCGCGGTCAGCACGTTGTCGCCGGAGCAGTACCACGTCACGCAGAAGAACGGGACCGAGCGTCCGTTCACCGGCGAGTACTGGGACAACAAGGACGCCGGGATCTACGTCGACGTGGTGTCCGGTGAGCCGCTTTTCGCGTCGGTCAACAAGTTCGACAGCGGCTCCGGCTGGCCGAGCTTCACCAAGCCCATCGACGACGGTAACGTCGTAAAGAAGCGGGACTTCAGCCACGTGATGATGCGTATCGAGGTGCGTTCGGCACACGGCGACAGCCACCTGGGCCACGTGTTTCCCGATGGTCCGCGGGCCGAAGGCGGTCAGCGCTACTGCATCAATTCGGCGGCCCTGCGGTTCATTCGCCTCGAGGATCTTGAGGCGGAAGGATATGGGGAATACACCAAGTTGTTCGACAACGTGAAGGAGCAGGCATGACGACCTACAGCAAGGCGATCCTCGCGGGCGGCTGCTTCTGGGGTGTCCAGGATCTGATCCGTAAGCAGCCGGGCGTGATCTCGTCACGCGTCGGCTACACCGGCGGCGACACGCCGAACGCGACGTACCGCAATCACGGCAGCCACGCCGAGGCGGTGGAGATCACCTTCAATCCCGACGCCACCGACTACCGGGCGCTGCTGGAGTTCTTCTTCCAGATCCACGATCCCACCACGAAGAACCGCCAGGGCAACGACGTCGGGATGAGCTATCGCTCGGCGATCTTCTACACCGACGACGAGCAGAAGCGCATCGCGCTGGACACCGTCGCCGATGTCGAGGCGTCGGGACTGTGGCCGGGCAAGGTGGTCACCGAGGTCGTGCCCGCGGGTGACTTCTGGGAGGCCGAGCCCGAGCATCAGGACTATCTCGAGCGCCTGCCGTGGGGCTACACCTGCCACTTCCCGCGGCCGGACTGGAAGCTTCCGCCGCGCAAGCGAGGAGCGGAACCGGGCGAGCGGTCTACGCAAGAGGCCTAACGCTCACAGCTGGCTCCCAGGAATAGGGAAACACCCTAT
>JAOPWF010000478.1 GCA_025965815.1 Mycobacterium sp. | reverse complement strand
CAGCGCCCAACTGTGGGTGCATGACCAGGACGTCGCGCTGAAATTCTGGACCGAGAAGGTGGGCATGGAAGTGCGACAAGATGTTTCGATGCCCGAGATGGGCGACTTCCGCTGGCTCACGGTGGGGCCGCCCGGACAGGATGACGTCTCCATCGTGCTTATGGCGGTGCCCGGACCGCCCGTCATGGACGCCGCCACCCGCCAGGAGGTGCTCGACCTGGTGGCCAAGGGCTTCGCCGGCACCGCCTTCCTGACCACTGACGACGCCCAGGCCAGTTACAACGAACTGTCCGCGCGTGGCGTTGAGTTCACCGAGGAGCCTCGCCAAATGCCCTACGGCATCGACTCCGGATTCCGCGATCCGTCGGGCAACAGCGTCCGTCTCACGCAGTTGGCCGAGGTGACCACCGACGCCGGGTGAGCCGGTGGCCGGTCATTTGACCACCGCCGTCGCATCGTGGCCCTCGCCGTACGGTCGGGCAATGTCGACCGGCGCCGTCAATGGCGTAGGTGTCGGGCCTGCGGGTGAGCAGGAACGGGAACAGCTCGAGCCGGTCGCGACGCTTATCCAGGTCCAGGTCGGCCACCAGCACCGCCTCCTCGTCGCGCGGCGCGTGCACCAGCACCCGGCCATACGGGTCTGAGATGAACGACGACCCGTAGAAGGTGACCTTGCCTTCGTCGCCAACCTGTTGGGCACCATCATGTGCAGTCCGCTGCTGATGCCGTTCGCGACGATCACGTGCTGCCACAGCGGCTGGGTCTCGAAGGCGGGGAACGACGGCTCCGACCCGATGGCCGTCGGATCGACGACGATCTCGGCGCCGCCGAGCGAGTAGCTGCGGGCCACCTCCGGGAACCATTCGTATGCTCGTAGTAGCCGGCCGAGATCGGGCCGCTTGGGTCCGGCCGACCAGCTCGCCCGACGGCGACACCAGGATGGCGCAGTTGTATCTCAGACCGTCGGCCTCTCCGTCTGGAGAGGCCGCCTTGTCGTAGAGCGACGCGTGCCCGAAGACGCCGTTGGCGGTGGCGGCCTCGGCGGCCAGGCTGAACGTCGGACCGCTCTGCAGATCCTCGGCCTCCTCACCCGGATTGGCGCCGGCGGGGATTTTGGCGGGGTAGCGCAGCAGCGTGATCTCCGGCAGGCACACCAGCCGCGCGCCTTCACCCGCCGCACGCGCGATGCCGTCCTTGAGCACCGCAGTCAACTCGGCGGTGTCCGGACGCCAGCGGTGTTGAACAGCCCAACCCGCAGCGGTGCCCGCTGCGATGCGCTCGACCGCGACAACGGCTCCGCGACGGTGGCGGTCAGGGTGATCATCGCTGGCTCCTTGCGGCCAGGACGAGTTGCAGTATGCCTACCTAAGCGGCATGGAATCCGTCCAGCGCGATACCGATTCTCGCCTCAATCTCGCTCACGGTCACCAGCAATGGCCGCGGTTGCGGTGGCGCGTGGAGTGATAGTGCGCGCCGGTGGGCGTGCGGAAGTCGGCGGTGTGGCGCCCGGCTTCGTCGTCGCCGGCACACACCAGCCAGGCCGCCGACTCTTTGACGTAATTGCAGCATTCACACATGCCGAGACCGTTCTCGCCGCTGGTCGCGCCGCCGCGACCGTGCGGGCGGGCGTGATCGCGGTGCCGGATCGGTGCGTCGCAGTACGGCGTTCGACACCGCTGATCCCGCACGTCGATGAAGCCGGCCAGCCCTCGCGGGAAGAACCGGGACCGCGACTCCATCGCCACCAGTCGACCGGTCGCAGGGCTGGCATACAGCCGTCGCAGGGTGGCCCGCGACCTCGAGTCGCTCACGGCGCTCTGCACCATGCGGCGGGCGATCGCCGCGGGGATCGGGCCGTACCCGGCCACGACCGCGGGCGTGGTGGCACCGCCGAGCAGCGCGGCGTCGGACACCACCAGATTGACCGCGATCGGCGTCGGCGCGGCGGCGCTGCGGCCGGTAAGACGCTCAACCAGCGTGTCGGCCATGACCTGCCCGCGCGGTCGCCCGTCGGCACAGGTGTCGGCGGCCCGGCGCAACGCGGCGTAGGCGGCGACGCCCTTGGCGACCGGCAGCAGTGCGGTCAAGTACGTCATAGTGTCCGGCGCCGGGCGAATCGTCACCGCACGCTCCGACTCCGCCTTGGCTGCCCGATCCACTACGGCATGGGGATCCAGGCGGTAGGCGATGAACTTGGCCGCGGCGGCCAGCCTGGCGTCCCCGACGCCGTCCAGACCTCCCGCGTCGCCGCACAGTTCGGCATCCAGTGCCCGCCGGTCGTCAACATCCAGGCAGGCCGATTCGCGGACCACAATCGTCGCGCGCCATTCCGAGAGCACGCCGCACTCCAGGGCGGCCAGCGTGTGTGGCATCTCGTTGACCAGCGCTTTCGCGAAACCGAGGTGACGACCACCGCGGAATGGCGAATCCCGCCTCGCCAACGCCACCTCCGAAGCCACCCCGCGACCGCGCCGCTCCGATGGCACACCCGCCACGGCTTCCCGGGCCCGGCGCGTGACATCCAGCGCCGCGGCCGCCCGGGCCTGCCCAGCCGCGGCGGCCGCCTTCAGCCGTTCCAGCACCGCGATGCGTTCCACCAGCGCTGATTCGTCGGCCTCCGGATCGACCGTCGCCACAATGGCGGCCATGCGTTCCACGCTATCGAACATACGTTCGATATTAGCTGCATCCCCCGACATTGATCGGATCTCACCAATCGGGCACCCCAACCGTCTACAGGACAGAGAACTATTACGAGAGGACAAATGATGGCGACCCGACACACCGTCGTCGAGAGCGCACTCGGCGAGCTGACGCTGGCAGCCCACGGTGAATCATTGACCGGCGTCTATTTCCCACATCACTGGTACCGGCCATCCGCCGACACCCTCGGTCGACGCGTCGTCGCGGCGTCCGACGAACTGCTTAACGCAGCGAGCACGCAGTTGACCGAGTTCCTCGCCGGCGAACGCACAACGTTCCAGCTGCCGATCTCACTGCGCGGCGACCCGCTGCAGCAGCGGGTGTGGCAACTGATTCGCGACATCCCGTACGGGGACACCGTGACCTATGGCGAGTTGGCCGCAACGCTGCACGACGGTTCCACCGCACGAGATATCGGCGCCGCCGTCGGCCGCAACCCGCTGAGCATCGTGGTGCCGTGCCACCGCGTGGTCGGAAAGAACGGCAGGCTAACCGGGTACGCGGGTGGGCTCAAACGCAAGCAGTTCTTGCTGGACCTGGAGGAGCCCGCCCACGCACGAGCGGCGCGACTGTTCTGATGTCAGCGACGAACTGGCGCAAGCGAGCCGAGTCCGGCGACTGGGACGCCATCACCGAGGGGGTCAACGAGCACGGCGGTGCTGTGCTGCCGCAGCTTCTGACCCCCGCCGAGGCGGCCCGGATCCGGCGGCTCTACCCGAACGACGAGTTGTTTCGCGCGACCATCGACATGGGCCGCTACCGGTTCGGCGAGGGACAGTACCGGTACTTCCGTTCGCCCTACCCCGAGCCCGTCGAGCAACTGAAGCAGGAGTTGTATCCGCATTTGTTGCCCATTGCACGCGACTGGTGGTCCAAGCTCGGCCGGTCCGCGCCGTGGCCGGACGCGCTGGAGGACTGGCTCGAGATGTGTCATCAGTCGGGGCAGACAAAGTCGACCGCCATCCTACTCAAGTACGGCGCCGGCGATTGGAACGCGCTGCATCGGGACCTGTACGGCGACTTGGTCTTTCCACTTCAGGTTGTGATCAACCTCAGCGAGCCGGGCGTCGACCACACCGGTGGTGAATTCCTGCTGGTGGAGCAGCGGCCCCGCGCCCAGTCGCGAGGTACCGCCACCCTTCTTCCACAGGGGCACGGCTATCTGTTCACCACGCGGGAGCGGCCGGTCCGATCGGCGCGGGGATGGTCTGCGGCGCCGGTCCGGCACGGCGTTTCCGCGGTCCGGTCCGGCGAGCGCTACACATTGGGACTGGTCTTTCACGACGCGGCCTGACCATGCAGACATACACCCTCACAAATGCGGACGGCACCGGCCACGAGTCCGAAACGCCCGGCACGCTCGGGGGCCACCGTCTGTCACGGATCTATGGACGCCTCGATTGCCCTGCCGCGGCGCAGGCAATTGGCAACGGCGGCTACATCTCTCACCGCGTGTTCTTCGCCGATGAGGCCACTGCCGTGGCGGCGGGCTATCGACCCTGCGCGCGATGCCTGCCCACGCGATACCGCGCCTGGAAGGGGCGCGGTTAACCGGACCGGCGCAGAACGATCACGTTGTCGCTCACCGTTGCGACCTGACCGTCCGGACCGACGGCTTCCCGCTCGACGCTGTCCGCACGCACTCGCCGCCAGAGTGCTTCGTCCAGCCGCAATGATTCGAGTACCTCATCTGCACTGGGGAACTGGTGATCGCGACCCAGATTCCACGCCCATGGCGGCGTCAAACCGTGATCAACGATCAGCAGCACACCGCCGGGAGCGACGGCATCGCGGGCGCGTTGCAGGATGCGTTCGCGGTCGAGCCGTACCGGGGAATGCAGAAACTGCGCGGACACCAGGTCAAAGGTTCCGCCCGGGAAGCTGTCCGACAGGTCGTGACGCTGAAAATCGATGTGCTGCAGCACTGCCCGTTCGCGGGCATCGTCAGCGGCCCGTTGCAGGGCCGTGGTGGAAACGTCGACGGCTATCACCTGCCACCGGTGTTCAGCCAGCCAGATGGCGTCGGCCCCCTCACCACAGCCGAGGTCGAGCGCCCGACCCGGCGTCAGATCCGCGGCGACGTCGGCGAGCCGCACGTTCACCCGTCCGCTCCAGACCCGCTCGCGGGCGCCATAGTGCTGCTCCCAGAAGTCTTCTGTGGGCAACGACGGGTCAGGCATCCCGTCGTTCTCAGGCATCGCTGCCCACCTTCTCGGTAGCGACTGGCGGATAGGGCAGGCCGTAATCGTCGGCCAGCAGGCTCTGAACCACGGCCGTCGCCGCCAGCGAGCCGGCCGCGATCGCCGCGGCCACCTGTGGGAACGGGGCACTGAGGTCGCCCGCCGCGAATACGCCGGGAATCGTGGTGCGGCACAACGGGTCAACGACGACCGAATCGACGGCGATCGGCCCCGGGAGCTCGGACGGGACTCCGAGTTGCTCGGCGAGCCGGGAGCGCTGATGCAGCGTGGTCGCGACGAGCAGCCCGCGTCGCTGCAGCCGGGAGCCGTCGGTGAAGACGATGGCCGTCAGCTCACCGTCTTCGGCAGCGAGTTCGGCCACCCGCCGCTCCTCGACCGGAACGGCGGCCTGCGACAGCCGGCCGCGGTCGACCGCATCGAGGTCGGCCGGACCGTCGGTGAGCAGCACCACGTCGTCGGTCCAGCCCCGCAACAGCAGGGCCATGTGCACGCCGCGCTCACCCCGGGCCAGCACGCCCAGCGGCCGGTCCCGAACCTCCCAGCCGTGACAGAACGGGCAATGGAAAACCGATCCGCCCCACAATTCGGCAAGACCGGGCAGCGCAGGCGGCCGGTACTCCATACCCGTGGCCAGCAGAACGCGTCGCGTCCGCTCTCGTCCACCGTCGGAGAATTCGAGCACGAAACCGTCGTCGACGCGCTCGCCGTTCACCACCGCGCCGGTACGCACTTCGACGCTCGGGTAAGCCTCGAGCTCGCGGCGTCCCGTCGCGTAGAGCTCGGCCGGCGGGCGGCCGTCCTGACCAAGGAGGCCGCCGATGCCGTGCGCCGCCAGATTGCTCTGCTCACCGGCGTCCACCACAAGCGTGCGACGCCTGGCCCGGCCCAGCACCAACGCGGCGCTCAGCCCGGCGGCGCCGCCGCCCACCACGATGCAATCGAATTCTGTGTCCATGCCACGAGCTTGCAGCGAGCATGCACATCTGCCAAGCTGATTTGCCATGCAGGCAAGAGCAGCCGAGGACAGTGTCGACCTCCGGGTACGGCGCCGGCTGCGCGAGCTGCGGCTGCAACACGGCCTGACCCTCGAGGAGGTCGCCGGCCGCGCCAACATCGATGTCTCGACGCTGAGCCGTCTCGAATCGGGCAAGCGCCGACTGGCCCTCGACCACCTGCCCCGCCTCGCCGAAGCCCTCTCGGTCAGCACCGACGAGCTGCTGCGGGCACCCGAGCAGGCAGATCCGCGCGTGCAGGGCAGCTCGCACACCCACAACGGCGT
>JAOPWF010000472.1 GCA_025965815.1 Mycobacterium sp. | reverse complement strand
AGGGCTGCTCGGCCTCCGAGACCGTGTCGAGGCCCTCGGCGGGCGGATGCAGATGACGAGCCCGGTGGGAATCGGGACGTCGCTGTACGTCACCATCCCACTCGACGGCGAAACGACGGCGCCGGATGAGTCCGGCGACTCACCTTAGTTGCAACGGGATCGTCGCAACCATTGACGTTCCACTACCGATCGGACTGGAAATCTGCAGGCGTCCGCCGAGCGCCTCGACACGGTCTCGGAGGCCGAGCAGTCCGGATCCCCTGCCCCAGACTGCCCCACCGACTCCGTCGTCTCTGATCGACAGACGCAAGTTCGTACCGTCGCCGTCGACGCTTACCTTCACCTCGGACGCCTGGGAGTGCTTGGCCGCGTTCGTAAGTGACTCCGCGACAACGTAGTAGGCGGCGACCTCGGCAGGGTCGGGCAACCGCTGGTCGACGCCGAGGTGCAAGTCAACGGGGACGGTGGAGCGACGGGCGAGGGTCTTGAGCGCCGGGCCCAGCCCGCCCCTGGAGAGGATCGCGGGATGTATGCCACGAGATATCTCCTGGAGATCGTGCGAGACACCGGTCAGGCCATCGACGATGTCTGAGATCTGCTCTCGGACAGCTCCGAGGTCGGGTGGCACTGAAGCCTCCGCCGTGCGCAGCTTGAGCCCCAGCGAGACCAGCCGCTGTTGTGCACCGTCATGTAGATCGCGTTCAAGGCGGCGGCGGCCTTCGTCGGCGGCCGTGACGATGCGGGCGCGTGAGGCGATGAGTTCGGTGCGGGTCTCGGCGTTGGCGATCGCGGTGGTCACCAGATCCGCGAAGTCCCCGACCCGTAGCTCGGTGTCGGGGGGCAACGGATCAGGTTGCGCCGAGCCGACAACGGCCGCACCCCACACGCGGCCGTCGACCATGATCGGCGCTCCGACTCCCGAGCCCAGGCCGGCGGCACGTATCGTGGACGCGGCTGAACCGGAAGCCTTCTCGTGGCTGTCCATCCGTGCAGCGCGACCCGTGCGGAACACCATCGCTGCGATGTTCTCGCCCTCGGGCGCAAACCGCGTGCCGACCTGGATCTTCGGGCCGCGGTCGTCGTGAGTGGCAAGCAGGACAGACCCGCCATCGGGCTCGTAGCGGAACAGAGTCGAGTGGTGCACACCCAGGCACCGGGCCAGCTCGTCGGCCACCGTGGAGAACACCTCGGAAGGGTTCGCCCCGCGTGCGACCAACGTGGCCACCTGTCGCAAAGAGGCCTGCATATCCGCGAGCTTCCGGAGTTCGTCGCGGCTTTTCTCAGCCTCACGGCGGCGCTGATCCGCCTCGACGGCCCGCGCGCGCGCCAGGTACGCCAGAGTGTTGGCGATCAGCGAGACGAGCAGGAAGACACCTATCACCGTCCAGTTCTCAAGCCTGGTCAAGGTGAATTGCGCAGGCCCGTTCCGGCAGTAGTCAAAGGCGACGGCGCTGGCCACCGACGTCATAGCCGAGACCCCGAATCCCCACACTGTCGAGACCACCAGCACTCCGAGCAGAAACACCACGCCGAAGGCACTCCCGGGTGCGACGTGCTTCAGGGCAATCACCACAACTGATTCCACGGCGATGAACGCTGCGGTGACCAACAATCCCAGCCACACCGGCGGGGTGGTTGGGCGCAGCAACAGCGATACCAGACGGGCGCGCATCGGTGGCGGACCTACTTCCGCATCAATCTGAGGGCGGTCGGGGGTAATGGCTGGCGTAGACCATGGCCGGCCTGGCGCTTGTGAGCTTTTCCGCATCATCACGTGGGCTCAGATCGATGGCTGCGGACATGGGCATGTACGCAATACGGATCTTAGTCCGCGAGAATGGGGCGGCCCGGCGGAGCCGTCTCATCTCGGGATTGCCACGAGTTGACCGATGCCGTAGGTCACCAGCATCGCCAACGCTCCGCCACTTACGACACGAAGGACCGCCCGGCTCTTACGCGCGCCGCTGAGGATGGCACTGGCCGTCCCGGTCAGCGCCAGGGCTATCAACACCGAAAAGAAGGCCACTGGGACCCGGGCGCCAACCGGCGGCAGCAGGATGGCGATCAGCGGAATGACCGCCCCCAAGGTGAACGCGACCGCAGAGGAGATCGCGGCTTGCCAGGGATTGGACAGCTCGTCGGGGTTGATGCCCAGTTCCACATCGACATGGGCAGCGAATGCATCATGTTCTGTGAGTTCCTCGGCCACCGTACGTGCGGTCTGTGGGCTCAGGCCTTTCGCCATGTAGAGCCCGGTCAATTCGCGAAGTTCCGCCTCGGGGGCCTCGTCGAGTTCATGGCGCTCCTTCAGTAGCAGTGCCCGCTGGGTGTCGCGTTGGGTACTCACCGAGACATACTCGCCGAGGGCCATCGACACTGCGCCCGCGACGAGACCGGCCAAGCCGGCAGTGAAGATCACCTCCCTGGCCGTCGTAGCTCCGGCAACACCGACCACCAGGCCCGCGGTGGATACGATTCCGTCGTTGGCGCCCAGAACCCCGGCACGCAACCAATTCAATCGGCCGGCCACATTCGGCGCATGCGGCTCGATCACCGGATGTTCTGCGCCGCTCCGTAACTCAGCGTTGTCGAAAGGCGTCATGTCGTGCTGGCGATCAGGCGCTTGCCAGGTGGCGACGCGGTCGTGGCGGCGGCGGTGATGGCCGAAGCGATGTCGTCGTCGCCGTGGTCGGTGGCAATGGCTTGGTGCCAGCGCGGTAGTAGCGCACCGGTCAACGGCAGTTCCACACCGTGTCGGTGCGCAGCGCTCAACGCCAGTTCGGCGTCCTTGGCGGCGTGGCGTAGCGGGAAACCCGGAACGAACTCGGCGTTCAGCATCGCCTCGCCCTTGGTGAGCGCATATTCCGACGCCAGTGGTCCGGCGGACACCGCCGTCAGGAAGACCTGTGGGTCCAACTCGAGTGCCGCGCAGAGGGTAAGAGTTTCGACCATGCCCTCAACGAGCACCGACAACCAGTTGTTCAACGCGAGCTTCAGCTTGCTGCCGTCGCCACTGCTTTGCAGCCAGATCGTCTGTTTCCCAAGTACTTTGAAGATGGGTTCGAGGCAGAGCCTGACAGGGCCGTCGCCGGCGGCGAGGATGATCAGCTGGCCCTGTTCGGCGACCGCGGAGCTGCCCGATACCGGGGCGTCGACGAACACCACGCCGTGCCGGCGAGCAAGTGTGGCCAGGCGTTCGCACCATTCCACTCCGACCGTGCTCATCTGAATCCATACCGCGCCCGGGGTGAGGTTGGACAGTGCGCCTGCCGGGCCGGCCATGACGTGTTCGACCGCGGCGCCGTCAGTCAGCATGGTGATCACCACGTCTGCACCCGTCACCGCTTCCGCCGGGGTGGACGCCTGCCGCGCACCGCTGGCGACCAGTGCCGCGGCCCGGGCGGGGCTGCGGTTCCACACTTTCAGGTCGAATCGTGCACGGAGCAGGTTGCGGGCGATGGGGGCGCCCATCGTCCCGGTGCCCAGCACGGCTACACGTCGGGCCCGGCCGCTCACGACAACATGCCCTCTGGGGAGGGTCCCCCGACGGGCGTCGCCGTGGCCATGATCGCGTCGATCTCCGCCAGCTCTGCGTCACTGAGCGACACCTCAGCGGCCCCGAGGCTGTCCTCGACGTGGTTCACCCGCCGAGCGCCGACGATCGCAACGTGTACCGCGGGATTCGCCAACGTCCAGGCGATCGCCAACTGGCTGACGGTGATGCCCCGCTCGGCGGCAAACGTTTCCAGCGCGCGCACCGTCGCCAGGTTATGTAGGTAGGTTCCGCCGGAAAAAGCCGGACTCGCGCTGCGCCAGTCGTCGGCGGCGAACTGGCTGTGCGCGTTCAACGTTCCGGTCAGCAAGCCGTGTGCCAACGGCCCGTAAACCAGGACACCGATGTCTTCGGCACGGCAGTACGGCAACACCTGCGCTTCGATCTCCCGCCGGAACAGGTGGTACGGCGGCTGGAGGGTTTCCACTGGCAGGCTCGCGGAGAACTCCGCCATCTGCGCGGCGTCGTAGTTCGATACGCCGACATAGCGGATCTTGCCTTCGGTGATCAGGTCGCGCAGTGCGCCCGCCGTCTCAGCGGCGGGCACGGTCGGGTCCGGCCAGTGCACCTGGTACAGGTCGACGTGGTCGACGCCCAGCGCCGTCAGGCTCGCCTCCACGCCCGTGCGCAGCCACCCCGCAGTTGCGTCGCGGACCAGGCCGGACGAAGTCTGGCGCAAACCGCCCTTGGTGGCGATCACGACTTCGTCGCGCTCCCGGGTCAGCTCGTCACGAAGTGCCGTGCCGAGGATCCGTTCGGAAGCGCCGAAACCGTATCCCTGCGCGGTGTCGAAAAAGTTGACGCCCAGCTCTCGCGCGCGTCGTATCGCGGTGACGGCCGCGCGCTCATCGAAGCGGCCCCAGTCGCCGCCGAGCTGCCACGTTCCGAACGCGATGCGGGACACATGCAATCCGCTTCGCCCCAGTGTGGTTGTCTTCATAGCGCGTCCCCATCTCTTTCGTTTCCCATGCCAGAATTGCGATTCAGCGAGCCGGTGTCGCCACCGCTGACGCCCATTACGCCATCCCGCCAGCCGCAAGCTCTGCATGCCTGCCAGCGGTAACGGCGGAGCGCGGGGGCACTGTGGTGCGGCTGGCGGCCGTTGATACCCCTGAGTTCCGGTTAGCCGGGATGCAGGCCGGTAGTTGCGCTGGGAAGCTCGAAGCATGCTGTTGAAGGAAGACTTGCGTTGCCTCATCGTTGATGACAGCGCTGTCTTCGCCGACGCCGCGCGCGGCTTGCTGACATGCCAAGGCATTACTGTCGTCGGTGTGGCGGCGTCCAGCTGTGAAGCGCTTCGTCGCTTCGAAGAACTACGGCCCGATGTCACGCTGGTCGACATCTGCCTCGGTCCGGAGAGTGGCTTTGACCTCGCCGAGCAACTCCACCGAGTGGCATCGCCATCGCCGGTGATACTGGTTTCGACCCATGCGGCGCAGGACTTCGCGGAAATGATCGCAGCCAGCCCCGCTGTGGGGTTCCTCGCCAAGTCAGCGCTGTCCTGCGACGCCATCCGCAACCTGCTGCGCAACTAACCTGCTGCTGTGGCCTCCTGGGCCCAAAGACATTGCGCTACTTGCGCCAACCTGCTGCAACTGACCTGAGTCGACCGCGCGCGGTCGGGCTCGTTGCAGCTGGCAGGTATGCCGGAGTAGGGCTGGTCACCGGTACAGATGGCCGACAGCGTTGACGACATTGCCCACGGGTGCGGCGACTCTGGGTGTTCCAGACGCAATTCAAGGAGTCACGGACATGGTCACTACCCAAGCACCAGCCGGTGGAGTCACCGGCGAGCAAAGCATCAAGGCCGACCCGGGCCCTCGGCCGGGTGCGAAGTATGCAGTCGAGGCGATCGGAACGTTCTTCCTGGTGTTCACCGTCGGTGCCGCCGTACGAAGCGGCAGCCCGCTCGCCCCGCTAGCCATCGGTGCAGTGCTGATGGTGATGATCTACGCCGGCGGTCACATCTCAGGCGGCCACTACAACCCTGCAGTCACCGTGGCAGCCCTGGTGCGGCGCCGGATAGGCCTGCGTGACGCTGCCGCGTACTGGATTGTGCAACTCGCCGCCGGGCTGCTCGCCGCGGCGGTGGTGCGCACAATCGTCGACCCCGCGCACCCAGCAGCAACGGCAACGCTGACCCTGGCCGGTGCCACACTGGTGGCCGCCTTCGTGGTGGAGCTGTTGTTCACCTTCGCGCTGTGCTACGTGGTGCTCAACGTGGCCACCAGCAAGAGCCACCCGGACAATTCGTTCTACGGTTTGGCGATTGGCTTCACCGTGGTAGCCGGCGCGTTTGCGGTCGGCTCAATCTCCGGTGGCGCATTCAACCCAGCCGTCACCCTCGGCGCCGCCGCGATGGGCATGTTCGCCTGGCCCACGCTCTGGGTGTACCTGGTCGCCCAGGTCCTGGCCGGCGCCGCCGCCGGAGCCACCTTCCGCGCGCTGAACCCGGCCGACCGATGAGCCGCGCAGTGGCGCAGGTCCAGCCGTTGACCGATGCACGACGGATCTTGCGGCGGGAGTCGGTGATCACCCGGTCGTGGCTCCGGCTCGCAGACCTGCCGACCATGGTCGCGGTCGGTCCGTTCGACGACCCCGGGCACGCCCGACAACTGGCCGCCGCATTCCTCGCGGTCCAGCAGACCTGCCCGGTGCAGCTCGTGCTGCTGGGAACCGGTGCACACCGCAGTGCCGTCGTGCGGCGGGCGACCGAACACGGTCTGCAGAAGAGACTGCGTCTGGTCGAGGACTCCTCCGGGCCCCGGTGGGCCAGCCTGCTCGCCGTCGCGGATCTGGTCATC
>JAOPWF010000470.1 GCA_025965815.1 Mycobacterium sp. | reverse complement strand
ACCGCGGCGACGTGGTTAGCCACCTCCGGCGGCATCGGCGCGGGCACAGCTGACGCAGGGACTCCATCCGGCACGACTGCCGAGGTGACGAAACCGGCCACCACCGCGCCTTGGGAATATCCGCCGAGCACCATCCTGGTGTTGGGGCAGTTCGCCGCCATGGACTCGACATGAGCGCCCGCGTCCCTAATCCCGTCGACGACGGTGCTGGCGAAAGCTATGCCGTTGGCAAAATCGCTGCTGGCAGGGTAGTTGACCGCATACACCCCGAGCGACCTGCCGCCGACTTGCGAGCGCAGCGAGTCGACGAATGCCTGCCCAACCCCGCCAACGCCAGGTGGCTCGCCGGTGCCGCGGGCGAACACCACCTCGACGTCGGGGCACGGATCAGCAGAGGCGGGAGGAATGCCGATCGGTGTGCTCAGCAGCGCTGAGGCTGCCACCACCGCAGCCCCAAGGAAACGAGTGATGTGGCGTGGGCTCACATCGACCACCGGCACGCGGCCCACTTAGGTTGGATCAATCTGATGACGTTCACCTCTACCACCCATCGGTCATCCCGACCATCACCTGACCCATGCCCGAAGAGTGCGTGACGCAAACCCCCACACTTCAGAATGGAGAGCCAGAATATCCCGGGACCCCCTGAGGACACCGCCGCTGTCGCCTGCGGAGACCATGCTCAAAAGCGATGCTCGCGCATGGTGTGAACTACCGCCCAGGCGCCCTAGTGAGGTCGATGTTTGCACCGCCGGAGAACATCGAATCGTGCACTTCCAGGACACCAGGTGGACTGCCCGGGGGAACGTCGAATACCACCACCGCGTCGGACTGCAGGCTCGGGTTGAGGCTGACCGTGTGGGTCACCTTCGTGTCGACGTTTTCTGACGCGTCCAGGTTGTAGTGAAACTGTTTGCCGTTGATTACCAGCTTTTGAGCGAACGCATCGAAAGAATGCGACTCGTTACCGACGTTGCGGACCTTAATGCGGATAACTTCGAAGACGCCGTGGGCCTGCTGATAGGCGAATGGGTCATAAGGGTCACCGACGGAATCAACGTGAGACACATCCGTCACCGTGAAACCGAGCTTGCCGTCACGGGCTTCTTGTCCCTGCGATGCGCTGGGGCTGGGAGTCTCAGCGACCCCGCAGCCTACGAGCAACGTGAACGTTGATGCACCAATGATAGCAGTGGCTTTCTTGTTCATCGCCCGTCTCCGTACCTGTTCGCGCGAGTCAGAGAAGTTTCGGCGCTGACGTCAGAGCGACGCGGCGGCGGCAGCCAGGTCGGTGACGCGCGCCCAATTCTGCTCTGCGACAACGTCGGACGGTGTGATCCAGGAGCCTCCGACGCACCCCACGTTCGGCAACGCCAAATATTGGGCGGCGTTCGCGGTGGAGATGCCGCCGGTCGGGCAGAACCGCGCCGCGGGGATCGGTGAGCTGACCGACTTCAGGTAGTTCGCCCCGCCCGCGGCCTCGGCCGGGAAGAACTTGAGCTCGGTGTATCCGGCCTCGAGTGCGGTCAGGATTTCCGACACCGTGGCCACACCGGGCAGATGCGGGAGTCCGGTATCGGTCATGGCGCCGAGCAGGGTCCGCGTACTGCCGGGCGAGACGAGGAACTGCGCGCCCGCTGCTGCCGCTTGTTTAGCTTGGCCAGCTTCGACGATGGTGCCCGCTCCCAGGAAGATCTCGGGCACCTCACCGGCGATGCGCTCGATGGCGTCCAGCGCCACCGGGGTCCGCAGTGTCAGCTCGATGACCGGCAGCCCGCCGGCCACCAGTGCACGGGCGATCGGGACGGCGTGGTCGACGTCATCGACCACGACAACGGGGATGACAGGGACACGGTTGAGCAGTGATTCGGTCATTGATTTCTCCTCAGGTTTCACGCGACGTAGGCGGGGAAGACACTGGCGCCCTGGTCCGCGGGACCCACGGCGGCGCGCATGCTGGCGAACAATTCACGTCCGGTACCCACCGATTCGCGGGCGCTGGGTGCGCGCCCGGTCGGGGTGCGGGCGGCGAACTCGTCATCCGGGACGTGCAGCGTCAGGGTGCCGGACACGGCGTCGACGGTGATGGTGTCACCGTTGCGCACCCGCGCCAGTGGACCGCCCGTGGCGGCTTCCGGGGTGAGATGAATTGCGGCCGGCACCTTTCCGGACGCTCCGGACATTCTGCCGTCGGTCACCAGCGCGACCCGGTGACCGCGGTCCTGCAGCACACCCAGTGCCGGGGTCAGCTTGTGCAATTCGGGCATCCCGATCGCGCGGGGACCCTGATAGCGCAGTACCGCGACCAGATCGCCATCCAACTCGCCGGCCTCGAACGCTGCGAGGAAGTCGGCCTGGTCATCGAAGACGACGGCAGGCGCGGTGATCATGCGGTGTTCGCGTTTGACCGCCGATGTCTTGATCACACACGAACCGAGATTGCCCGCAAGGGTTTTCAGCCCGCCGTCGGTGTCGAAGGGCTCCTCCACACCGCGCAGCACCGAGGTGTCGTGGCTCATCGTGGTGCCGTCCAGCCACATCACGCCGTTCCCGTCGAGTTTGGGTTCTTGGGTGTAGCGGCGCAATCCGGGGCCGACCACGGTCTGCACGTCCTCATGCAAAAGGCCGGCATCCAGCAGTGAGGCGATAGTGAAGCCGAGCCCGCCGGCGGCGTGGAAGTGGTTCACGTCCGCACTGCCGTTGGGATAGATCCGGGCCAGCAGCGGAATGACCGACGACAGTTCGGAAATGTCGTTCCAGGTCAATGTGATTCCGGCCGCTTGCGCGATAGCGACCAGGTGCATGGTGTGGTTGGTCGAGCCGCCTGTGGCGAGCAGCGCGACGCAGCCGTTGACGATCGCGCGTTCGTCGATCATCTCGCCGACCGGGGTGTAGTCCTCGCCCAGGGCGGTGAGTCCGGTGACCTGGCGGCCGGCTTCGGCGGTGAGCGCTGTGCGCAGCGGTGTGCCGGGGTTGACGAAGCTCGAACCGGGCAGGTGCAGGCCCATCACTTCCATCAGTAGTTGATTGGAGTTGGCGGTGCCGAAGAACGTGCATGTTCCGCTGCCGTGATACGACGCGGCCTCGGCGTCGAGCAGCTCGTCGCGTCCGATCTTGTTCTCGGCGTAGAGCTGCCGGACCCTGGCCTTCTCACCGTTTGGCAGGCCGGAGGTCATCGGGCCGGCCGGGACGAACACCGTGGGCAGGTGCCCGAAAGCCAAGGCGCCGATTAGCATTCCGGGCACGATCTTGTCGCACACGCCGAGCATCAACGCGGCGTCGAACATGTCATGCGACAGCGCAATCGCGGTGGACATCGCGATCACGTCGCGGCTGAACAGCGACAGTTGCATGCCGTCGCGGCCCTGGGTGATGCCGTCACACATCGCCGGGACGCCACCGGCAAACTGTGCGATGCCGCCGGCCTCGAGTACCGCCTGTTTGAGTTGGGCGGGAAAGGTCTCGAACGGTTTGTGCGCGGACAGCATGTCGTTGTACGCCGACACGATCGCGATGTTGGGCTTGACCATGCCCCGCAGGGCGTTCTTGTCAGTTTTGCCGGAGGCGGCGAAGCCGTGTGCCAGGTTCGCGCAGGCCAGGCGGCCGCGCGCCGGGCCACGGTCGCCCGCTTGGCGGATCTGTTGCAGGTAAGCGGCGCGGGGTGCGCTACTTCGTGCGGTGATGCGATCGGTCACGGTCTCGAGGACCGGGTGGATGATGCTCATGGTGCTTCTCCTTCATGCCAGGCACGGCCGTCGCGCTCGATGAGGGTGGTCGCATCGGTGGGACCGCTGGTTCCTGCCGCATACCGTCGTGGGCCCCGCTTGGAGGCTTTCCAGCCGACCAGGATCGGCTCGACCCAGGCCCATGCCGCTTCGACTTCGTCACGGCGCATGAACAGCGTCGGGTTGCCACGCACTACGTCCATCAGAAGGCGCTCGTAGGCGTCGGGGGAGGGCCGTTGAAATGCCTCGGTGTAGTTGAGGTCCAAGGAAACCGGCTTCAGCCGGATGCCACCGGGCCCCGGTTCCTTAGCGGTCATGTGCAGGCGCATGCCCTCCTTGGGCTGCAACTGGATGACCAGCTTGTTGGGCTCGCTGGCGCCGTCGCTGTCTGGGAACATTGGATGCGGAACGGGTTTGAACTGGATCACGATCTCCGAGCAGCGCTGTTCCATCCGCTTACCGGTCCGTAGGTAGAACGGCACCCCGGCCCAGCGCCAGTTGCGCACCTCGGCCTTCACCGCGGCGAAGGTTTCGGTGCGGCTGTCGGGGTTCTCCGCGTCCTCCTTGTAGGCGGCGGCGGCGGCCCCGTCGACCAGACCCGGCGCGTACTGGCCGGCGACGGCGCAGCGCTCCACGTCCTGCGGTGTCATGGGCTTGAGCGCCTGCAGGACCTTGAGCTTCTCGTCGCGGACGGTTTCCCGGTCGACATACGTCGGCGGTTCCATCGCAACCAGGCATAGCATCTGTAGCAGATGGTTCTGCACCATGTCGCGGAGCGCGCCGGAGTTGTCGTAGTATCCGCCGCGGGTCCCCACACCAAGCGATTCGGCGACCGTGATCTGCACGTGGTCGATCCAGCTCGAGTTCCACAGCGGTTCAAGGAAGGTGTTGGCGAACCTCGTTACGAGCAGGTTCTGCACACTTTCCTTGCCCAGGTAGTGGTCGATGCGGAAAATCTGGGATTCCTCGAAGACCGCTCCGACGGCGTCGTTGATGGCACACGCCGAGGCGAGGTCCTGGCCGATCGGCTTCTCCAGCACCACCCGCGACGATGCGTCGACCAGCTTGTGGGTGGCCAGATGCGCCGAAATCGGACCGAACAAACTCGGGGCGCAGGCAAGGTAGAACACGCGGACCTTGCCGGGGTCCCCAGGTAGCAGCGTGGTCAGCGGATACCAGTCATCTGAGTCGGCGAAGTCGATACTCGCGTAATCCAGCCGGGCGAGAAAGCGATCGAGTGTCTGCGGGTCGAGAGCGTCGTCAGAGACAAAGCGGCTCAACTCGCCGCGCACTTTGTCGCGGTAACCGGCGGCGTCCAGCCCGGAGCGCGACGCTGCGATGATGCGGGTTTCTGCAGGTAGTTGGCCATCCCGGTCACGCAGATAGAGCGCGGGTAGAAGTTTGCGGACGGCGAGGTCGCCGGTTCCGCCGAAAACAACGAAGTCACAAGGTGCCACGGGGTTCGCGGGCGACATGAATCTCCTGACATATGTCGGGTCTGTCAGTCGAAGCGTAGGGAGAGTTCTGCGGCGTTGCAAGCGAACTTACGTACTTCTAAGGTAAAAGTTGGTCAACTTGAGGGCTTGCCAGTACAGTAACTAGTTGGTTGAATGGCGTATATGCGCATGTCACGCAGGTCAACGTCGCCTGCATCCGCAGGTGAGGTGTTCGGCTTGATTCGTGACGGAGCTGTGACCACCCGGGCCGAAGTGGGTCGTCTCACCGGGCTGTCCCGTACGGCGGTCGCCGCCCGGGTGTCTGCGCTGCAGGCACGCGGCCTCGTGCTCGAGCGGGCGGAAGCGCCCTCCACCGGCGGCCGACCACCGGCACGGCTCATGTTCAACTCCGATGCCGGCGTTGTCCTCGCCGCCGCCATCGGCAGGAGCCGCACCCAACTCGGTGTCTGCAACCTCGCCGGGGAGGTGCTGACGCTGGCCGACGTCGATCAGGAGATCGGCATCGGCCCCCACGAACTGATGCCTGACATCGCCAAACGCCTCGAAGCGCTGCTGGACGAGACGGGCCGCCGACTCAACGAAGTCCTCGGCGTGGGCTTGAGCATTCCAGGGACGGCAGACACCAGCCGCGGATGCAGCCTGGACTCGCCGACCATGAGCGGATGGGACGGCATCCCGTTGCCGCCTTTTCTACGCGAGCTCACTACCGCCCCGATCCTGCTCGACAATGACGCCAACGTGATCGTGCTGTCCGAGCGGCGCGGGCAGCGTGACCGTTTCGACGACATGCTCCTCATCAAGGCCTCGACCGGCCTGGGTGCCGGCATCGTCGCCGGCGGCGTGCTCCAACGGGGATCCGTCGGCGGTGCAGGCGAATTCGGGCACACCAAGATTCCGGCCGCCGCCGGAGTCGCCTGCCGCTGCGGCGACACCGGCTGCCTCGAGGCAATCGCCGGAGGCTGGGCCCTCGTCCGCACCATGCAGCAGCAAGGGCGCGGCGTGGGACACATCCGCGACCTCGTAGACCTCGCCCTCGGCGGCGACCCGGAAGCCCGGCGGCTGATCCGGGAAAGTGGGCGCCACATCGGCGAGGTACTCGCGGGCGCCGTCAATCTGCTCAATCCCGAAGCACTGGTCATCGCCGGGGACATGTCGAAGGCCTACGACATCCTTGTGGCCGGTCTACGGGAAACCGTGTACGGCAACGCAACCGCCCTGGCTACCCGCGAACTCCAGATACTGCCGTCCACCCACGGCGACCAGTCCGGCGTAATCGGCAGCGCCGCAATGATCTTGGATGACGTATTGAGTACCCGCGCAGTCGATGCCGCGCTCTAACAGCATCGGCTTTGACACTATCTCGGGCTGAACAAGCGTCGTAACATCATCGAACATGAACGGCATCGCACCGGGCGGCGCGACCAGCGGGCACACCGTACTCGCGGAGGCCGACGGTAGTGCCTATCAGTCGCTGCGGCAGCGACCGGTCACACGGGCCGAGCGCTACGCCCTCGGCAAGAGTCTGCGCAAGCGGGTGCCCCGGCGTTCGCTGGCCGACTGGACACCACCCTCCGACCGGCCCGACCCGATCGAACAGATCATGACCAGCCACCAGGGCAGGGCGGACCGCCTCATCCCGGTGCGGGTCGGGCGCATGATCGCCTCGCCGTACGGCTTTCTGCGCGGCAGCGCCGTGGTGATGGCCGAGGACGTCGCGCTGTTGCCATCCACGGGTATCACCCCGGTCGTCTGCGGTGACTGCCACCTGGGCAACTTCGGGTTCTACGCCTCGCCCGAGCGGGATCTGGTGATCGATCTGAACGACTTCGACGAGGCCCACCCGGGCGGCTGGGAGTGGGACCTGCGGCGGTTGGTCGCCAGCATCTGGGTTGCTGGTCGCCAGAACGGGGCCTCCGAGGAGCAGTGCGGCGCGTCGGTGCGGTCCTGTGTCGCCACCTACCGCCAGGAGCTTCGCCGGCTAGCTGACCAGCCGCTCTTCTCGCGCTCGTTCGTCCGCCTGGATGTCGATCGGCTGGCCGACGAGGCGGCCGGTCCGCTGCAGGAAGAGGTTGCGCGCTCGGCCAAGCGGGCGCGTAACCGCACCAGCGACCGCGCGCTGCCCCGGTTCACCCGCGAGGTGGACGGCGTCCGGAAAATCGTCGAGGAACCGCCACTGATCACTCGGCTCCCGGAGCAGGAGGCAGACTTGCTCGCCGAGTCACTCGACGAGTACCTGCAAACCCTTTCCCCGCATTGGCGGCGTGTGCTGGGCGGCTACACCCTGGTCGATGTCGCGCACAAGGTCGTCGGGGTGGGAAGTGTCGGGCTGCGCGCTTACGTTGCGCTGCTGGAGGGTTCCTCGGCAGAGGACGTGGTATTCCTGCAGCTCAAGCAGGCCCGCCGGTCGGTGCTGGCGCACTACGTGCACGGCGAGTCGGCGTGGCACGCTCATCAGGGCCAGCGGGTGGTGGAGTACCAGCAGGCACTGCAGACGGTGAGCGACCCATTGCTGGGCTGGACAACGATGGACGGGCGGCAGTACTACGTGCGGCAGTTCCGGAACATGAAGGGCACCATCCCGCTGGACGCGATGGACGCGGCTGCTCTGACCGACTACGCGGGTGTGGTGGGTCAGCTTCTGGCCAAGGGACACGCCCGGACCAGCGGCGCCTCGATGATCTCCGGTTACATGGGCCGCTCGGAGCGGGTGGACAAGGCGCTGTGCACATTCGCACGGCGCTACGCCGACCAGACCGAAGCCGACCACGCCGCGATGGTTGCCGCCGTCGACCGCGGGATGCTGCCCGTCGAGCGCGGGGTCTAACCGCCGCGCTGGCTGCTGTACTTGGCCACGCGCCGGTGCCCCGTGTTCGTGCGTGCCAACAATTGCGCACCAAACTCTTTCAGCAGTCAGAGACCGTTTTAGCCATGACCAGCCTGCCGGATCTGGTTTCAAAGCCCTCCGCCGCCGCAAAGTTTCCCGTCCCGACGGGGATTGCGCCGGCGATGGCTCGTCCGTTTCGCCGACGCTGCAGTCGGGTCCCTCCTATCCTGAGCGGGGTCGAGAAGCGGCCAAGGAAAGGCGACTGTCATGGACGACGGCCAGGCTCCACGCACCATCCTCCCAATTCCCGATGTGCAGCATGTGGGGCTCACCACTTACGACGCCAAGGACCCGGACACCAGCTATCCGCCGATCAGAGACGTGCGCCCGCCCGAGGGTGCACCGAACGTGTTGGTCGTTCTTATCGATGACGTGGGCTTCGGTGCCAGCAGCGCCTTCGGCGGGCCGTGTCGGACACCCAACTTCGAGAAGCTTGCCTCAGGTGGGTTGAAGTACACGCGGTTGCACACCACGGCGTTGTGCTCGCCGACCCGGCAGGCGCTGCTTACCGGCCGTAACCATCACTCGGTGGGCATGGGCAATATCACCGAGACTGCCACTGCAGCACCGGGTTACACCTCGGTGTTGCCGAACACCAAGGCACCGCTCGCGGTGACGCTGAAGCTCAACGGTTACTCGACGGCTCAGTTCGGCAAGTGCCACGAGGTCCCGGTGTGGCAGACCAGCCCGGCGGGGCCGTTCACCGCATGGCCGACGGGCGGCGGCGGGTTCGAGTACTTCTACGGTTTCATCGGCGGGGAGAACAACCAGTGGGACCCGGCCCTGTATGAGGGCACCACGCCCATTGAGCCTCCGAAGACCCCGGCCGAGGGCTATCACCTGACGGAGGATCTGGCCGATAAGGCGATCAACTGGGTGCGGCAGCAGAAGGCACTCCTCCCTGACAAACCGTTCTTCATGTACTTCGCGCCCGGCGCCACCCACGCGCCACACCACGTGCCGAAAGAGTGGATCGACAAGTACAAAGGAAAATTCGCCCACGGCTGGGATAGGCAGCGCGAGATCACCTTCGAACGGCAAAAGGAGTTGGGCGTCATCGCGCCCGACGCCGTGCTCACCCCGCGCCACGCGGAAATCCCGGCCTGGGACGACATGGATCCTCAGCTCAAGCCGGCCCTGGAACGCGAGATGGAGGTGTACGCAGCGTTTTTGGAGCACACCGACCATCACGTCGGCCGGTTGATCGATGCGCTCGGGCCCGTACTGGACGACACGTTGGTGTACGTCATCGTCGGCGATAACGGCGCGTCGGCGGAGGGCACGCTGCAGGGCGCGTTCAACGAGCTGGCCAACTTCAACGGCATGGCAGACCTTGAAACCCCCGAATTCCTGGCGTCCAAGCTCGATGAGTTCGGCGGCGAACATTCCTACGGCCACTACGCCGTGGGCTGGGCATGGGCGATGGACACGCCGTATCAGTGGACCAAGCAGGTGGCCTCGCACTGGGGCGGCACCCGTAACGGCACTATCGTGCACTGGCCCAAAGGAATTAAAGACAAAGGCGGCACGCGCAACCAGTTCACCCATGTCATCGATCTGGCGCCCACCGTGTTGGAGGCCGCGGGCATACCTGCGCCGACGATCGTCAACGGGGTTCTGCAGAGCCCGTATGAGGGTACGAGCCTGCTGTACAGCTTCAACGACGCCGAAGCACCGGAGCGGCACCAAACCCAGTATTTCGAGATGTTCTGCAACCGAGGGATTTACCACAAGGGCTGGAGCGCGGTGACCAAGCACCGCACCCCGTGGCAGATGAGTGGACAGGACATGCCGGCATTCGACGACGACGTCTGGGAACTCTACGACGGCAACGCCGACTGGACACAGGCCAACGACCTATCGAAGGAGAACCCAGAGAAACTGCATGAGCTGCAGCGCCTTTGGCTCATCGAAGCGGTTAAGTACAACGTGCTCCCGCTCGATGACCGACAGATCGAACGCGTGAACCCCACCCTTGCCGGCCGGCCCACGCTGATCAAAGGCAACTCGCAGCTGCTGTTCGCGGGCATGGGCCGGTTGTCGGAGAACAGCGTGGTCGACATCAAGAACAAGTCATTTGCCGTCACCGCCGAGTTGGAGGTGCCTCCCGAAGGTGCCGAGGGTGTGATCATCGCCCAGGGCGGTCGGTTCGGCGGCTGGAGCCTGTACGCGAAGGGTGCCCGGGCGACGTACTACTACAACGTGCTGGGGATCAAGTCATACCGCGTCGACGCAGGAGAAGCCATTCCGACCCGTACGACCCAGGTGCGGATGGAGTTCGACTATGACGGCGGCGGCATGGGCAAGGGCGGCATTGTCACCCTGTATTACGACGGGAAGGAAGTCGGCAAGGGTCGAGTCGACCAGACGCAAGGCTTCATCTTCTCGGCGGACGAGACGACCGACGTCGGCTACGAATCCGGCACCACCGTCAGCCCCGACTACACTGCCCACACCAGCAGATTCAACGGCAAAATCAACTGGGTACGAATCGATCTGGGGGAGGACGCCAAAGACGCCGACCACTACATTGACCCCGACGAACGCTTCCGGGTGGCGATGGCGAGGCAGTAGCCGGGCTCGAATGCCGGCCCGTCGCGAGCAACTCGCGCGCGAGGGCGGCTGGGTAGCCGCGCGTGCTGTGAGCCCCAGCGCGCGCTCGCGGGTGGGGCAATCGCGCCGGGACGGCTCAACGACCATCACGCCGCTCCGACGCCGGACGGCGGCAACGTCCCGATCCCGACGATAGCCGTGACCGACCCGGGCCGTGGGATAACGCTGCCCACCATGCTGGACGCCGATGGGTCTCCGGAGTTCCGGGCAGTGGCTGAGGCGTTGACGGACGCGATGCGCACGAGCCGAATCCCTGGCCAAGACGTACACGGCCACGGTGACTGGCACCTCATCGACCAGGGCACTGTCGCCCTGGATGCCCCGGTCGCACCTACATTGCCGGTCTGCGGCTCGCGGACGAGAAGACCGCCGCCCGAGTGACGATCAGCAACCTGCTCGTGCATCCGGAGGCTGGTATGGCGATGACGGAACCTACACCGGCGAGAACGGTGACGGGATCGCCCGTTTCGTAGCCGAGCGGCTGCCGCAGCTTCCGCAACAGTATCCACTGGGAAAGTTCTTCTCCTACAACACCTCCGCCTTCCTTCTTCTCGGGCGGGTGATCGAGGAAGTCACCGGGACCACCTACAACACGGCGATCGGCAACTTGTTGCTGGACCGTTCTGCGGTGTTGCAACGGCCCCACTCCGACGGGCATTACGCCGGACCGGTCAACGGCAACGACGGCGTCGCCGTGCAAGCACCGCTGTGGTTGCCGCGCAGCGTCGACCCGGCTGGCGGCATGTGGTGTACCACTCGCGATGTGCTGCGCTACGCCCGGATGCACCTCGGCGCGGTGAACGGGGCCACCGCTGAGTTGCGTGCGTTGAAATTGTTATTCGGGACAGTTTCTTGTTCCACTGTGATTAGCTCTGAACTATCGATAGCCATTCGAAACATTGAACAAAGGGAGCAAGGCATGTTGCGGTCCGGACGTACCATGCGCAGCGCAGTGGTGGCACTAATCGGTTCTGGAGCGATGGCCGGTACGGTGCTGTTTGGCTGCGCCTCAGTGGCATTTGCTGAACCCATGCCCGCACCGCCACCTCCAGCCCCTGGTGCACCGGCGCCTGGGTGCACGGCCGCCGACCTGGCGGTGGCGTCGGGCACGGTCGGGACGGCGATGGGGGACTATATGTTCAGCCACCCGGACGTCAACAACTTCTTCACCAGCCTTCGTGGGCTGCCGAACCAGGAACTTCGCGGCAGGGTCCAGACCTACCTCGACGCCAACCCTCAGGTTGAAACCGACATCAACGCGATCCGCCAGCCTGTCACCGATCTGAGGAATCGCTGCGATGCCCCACCACCTTTGGGTGAGTAGTCACCTGAGCGGCGCCACGCCCCACAACAACCGTCTTCGGCTAGATACGCCAATCACGCCCGTGAGGAGACAAACAAGATGACTCATTGGTCACGGTCATGGACCGTTACGGCGGCGATGGTCTTGACGCTCGCGGCGGTCCCCGGGGCGATCGTCACCATTCAGCTACCCGGGGTCGCGAATGCCGACGTGTGCGCAAGCGCCGGCCGACGGGTATCTGTCAGTGGCTGCGCGAACATAGCCGACGCCGTTGCGCCGTACGTTCCGCCGCCGGCGTATTACGCTCCCATGCCCTACGACCCGCCACCGCCCCCGAACGTCAGCGGGTGTGTGAGCTACAACGGCCGGTGGGTCAACGCCGCCGGGTGCAATTAGCCCTTCGCCTATCGCCACCGATCACACAGTGGCTGACGGCGCGACGGTTCAATGGGCCCTTAGCCCCTGGGTCCCACTGGGGCCACAGCTTCGAGCGTAGAGTCACCCGAATGGCCTGTGAGGCAGCGTTTTTGCGCTATGTCTCAGACGGATGGTAAGGAATTTCAGGTAGACGTTTGGGAAACCTTGTCGCCTTCGACCCGAACCACGTAATCGTCTATGCAAGACGGTTTATGCTCGCCGTGGAACCCCTAGAAGCGCGATGGCAACGTCTCTGTCGGTCCCTGAAGCGGTCAATCGTCATACGGGAGGGGCAGGTGCCTACTACCGGGGCAGGTCATAAACCTGAAAACCTGGCGATAGCGGCAGTTCTCACCACTCTGTCGTTTCTTTGCGTCGCGCTGGTGAGCGCTCTCGGAAAAGCGGCAGGTGAATTCACGTCGACCGCGGTCGTGGTGTTGTTCCAGAACCTGATCAGCCTTGTGATCCTCGTTCCGGTCGCAATCCGCGGCGGTTGGGCGTCGCTGCGAACCGAGAAAATCGGCCTCCACATCTTGCGTGCGGCAACCGGAACCGCGTGTTGGTACGCCCTGTTTCTTGCAATCACGACGATGCCGCTCACCAATGCGATCCTGCTGACCTTCAGCGCTCCGTTGTGGATGCCCCTCATCGCCTGGGCGGTGTCTCGGCAGAAAGCTTCGAAGGCCACCTGGATCGGTGCCGCCATCGGCTTTGTGGGAGTGGTACTCGTCCTACAGCCCCACCACCAACATTTCAACATCGGCGCTCTGTTCGCGCTGGCCGGTGCGCTCCTTCTCGCGATTGCGCTGATGTCCGTCCGCTGGCTCGGAGCGACCGAGCCGATGTTTAGAGTTCTTTTCTATTATTTCCTACTTTCTACGATGATGGTGCTGCCGATCGCTGTGCTCGAATGGCAACCGATTGGGGCACGGGCCTGGGTTTACTTGATCGGTGTCGGACTTGCGCAGCTCTTCTCCCAGGTCTTCATCGTGCTCGCATACCGCTATGCGTCAGCGGTCAAAGTTGGCCCCTTTGTCTACACGGTCATTGTCTTCACGGCATTGATCGACTGGGCCGTGTGGGGCCATCCGCCGACGCTGTTCGTGATCCTCGGCATGGCGCTGGTCATCGGTGGTGGCTTTGTCGCGATTCGCGGCAAAACCGACGCGCCTCCGGCAGTCGTCGAGAGCTGAGGCGCAGTGAGTCGTTGGGTCGTGAGCAATGTCCCGTCCTGGTTGCTTCTGGCCGCGCTTGCCGTTGGTATCGCCGCCGCGACAGCAGCCGTCCTGACGTATGTCCGGCATCGTTTCCCGCACCTGGCGGAGGGTGAGCACAACGACGTCGCGAAGGTCGGATTCTCCGTCGTCGGCCCTGTTTACGGGTTCATGACCGGTTTCATCGTCGTAGTGCTCTGGGGTCAGGTGAATGCGGCGGACCAGGTGGTGCGGACCGAGGGGGCCTCGGCGGTCCAATTGGTCAGGGACCTCAATGTGTTCGACAAGGCCGACAGCGACCGAATCCGGCAGAGCCTGCTCGAGTACGAACGTTCGGCGGTGGCCGAGTGGCCCCAAGCCGCGAGCGGCCGCACGGCGCCTGAGGCGGAGAACGCACTGGCGCGCCTGTACACCGCGTACGAGGTCATCCAGCCGGGCGACGATACGCAACGGAGCTTCCTCGCCAGCTCACTTGCCTCTCTGAAGCAGATGAGTCTGTCGCGCACGGAACGGCTGGTCATGGCTCGCACGAACACCGGCCCAACCTTGTCCTTGTGGTGGGCGATTCTGCTGACCAGCGTGTTGGTCCTCGGGTTCGCCGTCGTCATCGGTGAGGCGCAGGCCCGCATGCACTACGCGATGGTCGCGGCGGTCAGCGTGCTCGTTGCCGTCATCTTGTTCCTGATCACAGAATTGGCCCATCCATTTGTCGGTGAGATGAGTACGTCACCGGAGGCGCTGCGCGCGGTGATCGAGGTCCTCGAGGCCTAGCCCCCAACGCGCCTGCGGCGTGGGCGCTGTTTCGGTCAAGTGTTGGGGCAGAAAGCTTTTCGCAGTTTATCCGCCCTTACGCGGCACAGGATTCGAATATGTCGGGTTGGAACAGCTTCTTTGCGACGCATTCCCCGTTGACGCCAGGGTTTTGCGCGTTGACCGTACTGGCCACGAGGCCGCGGACCTGCCAATACAGGTCAGTGGTAGCTCTGGTGGCGAGGAGCATCGCGACATCGAAATGATTCATGCCGGTTCCGGGCACCGGGGCACCACCGCGGCTGGCGTAGGGCCCGTCCTTGTTCAAAGTCGAGTGGCAGTCCTGGAAACCGCGCGGTGGACCTCCGAACGGGGGGCAGCCCGTGGGGCCGTAGATAAGGGAGAAGTATCCGGTGTGTAGTCCAGCGGGAAGGGCGGCTGGGTCGCACGTGGGGAAGAGCGGGGGCCCGGGCTGCTCTGGTTGGCCCGCGGCGGTGTTGATCTCAATCCAATTGGAGTGCGAGTAGAAGTCGGCGAGTGCGTGCGCAAGGCCACCGAACGCGCTGCGGGCCCCAGGTCCGTTCGCCAAGACTGTGAAGCCCGGGCCGGCGCCCCGCGCCCCGCTTGTCACGTTGGTTATGTAGAAATTCCATGCATCCCGCGCACGGGTGCAGATGTCGGCTGGATTTTTCGCGTTATCGAAATGTCGGAACTCTTGGTTCGGAGATAGGTCGCTTCCGACGGCGCCGGACCCCGGCGGGGGGCCGGCGAGTAGTTGGATCATGGCGGTGTTGTCGACGAGGTCGGGCGACAGCGCATCACGCACGATGCGCTCGTGGAACGGGGCGTCGAACGCCTGAGCCTTAGGTGCCGGCAAGCCGAAGACTGCGGCGACAGCGGTGGTGGTCACCACCACGAACAGCAGGCCCAGTCGGAGTCGGCGGGATAACCTCATGAGAACCCCATGCTGGTGAGTCGCGTTCGCCTACGCTGACGTTACGATATTGCATACGGCGTGTACCCGGGGGGCGCGGTCCCGGCCAACTCCATCAACCTGCAGCGTTGCGTCGGATGCTGGATCACGCTGGGACGAAGCCCGTTTCCTCTCGCGTTTAACACCTAGCGTGGCTACATACAGCACCTCAGCTAGGGTGAACCAGCCCGATACGCTTGAAGCGACGCAAGTATTTCGAGGGCGACGGCGTGCAGTTTCATATTTCGGTGTTGAGATTGGTCGACCAGTCGGGCGAATGCCTCGTCTCCATCGCAGCCATGTATCGCAATGAGAGCTCCTTTGGCCATGTCGATGTCGGTGCGCGAAGTGAGTGCTTGTTGGAGTTGGGTAACAGTTTCTCGGGAGTGCTGCCAGCGGCGAGAGTTAGTGATGGCTTGACCGGCGGCTTGGGTGTAGAGGCGCATGAGCTCCTCGTCGAACGGGTCGAACGCCGACGCGGTGTAGCTGTAGATGTTGAGCGAGCCGACCATTTCCTGGTCGGCATCCACGCCGTCTAGCAGCAGCGGAACCGACAAACTGGCGCGGATGCCGAGAAGCTGCGCGACGCTTGCGAATTCGGGCCACTGCTGATGTTCCGCGCCGATCTCGGCCCGTACCGGTGCCCGCTGCCAGGCAGCCTCCAGGCAGGGCCCGCGGCCGGAGGCGTACTGCTGGCGGTCGAGTTCCAGCATCCGCTCATCTGTGCACGCCGTCGTCCGGGCGTCAGGCCACGTCAACACGGTGATGCTGACCGCGTCCGCATGCCGGATCGCTGCGGCCGCTGTGGCCGCTACCCGCGCCGATATATCGTCCAATGGCTCTTCGGCGGCGAAGAGGCCCTGTAGCTTGTCGATTGCATCCGATGTGGACGCCAGTCGGGCCAAGGGCTCGGGTCGTTCATCACTAACCATGTTGTGTGCCCTTCACGCGAGCATGCGCGACAGCCGCTTCACCGAGCACACTTAGGGCAACCGTATCCCAACAACGACCCCGGCGTCCTGCCGTCTAACTGCTGTATCAACACTGGTTGGCGATGCCGGCGCCTCCCGGTCCAGGAGCTCGGGTTGGCCGATCAACTAATTACGTGGTCCGGTTTCATACTCGACAAACCACCGCTTGCCGTGCCCATCGTTGGACCGTTTGCCTGTCACAATCTCCACACGAACCGGCCATTCGCCCGTAGCGGCGAGCGCATCGATGACCCTTTCGCGGATGACGCGGTGTACCTCCTGCTCGCCGGTGTCTAAGGGCAGGTGCAGTGACAGGTAGCCCGTACGGGGTGCTGGCGGGCCGGCCATGTCGGTTTCCCCTCCCATGCTCAACAACTCAGCCGCACGAACGGGCGTCAACGCCCCGGATCGCGTTCGTATCATCAGACCCTGCCTTAACGGAGTGCGCCTACTACCTTCGAGCGCAAAACGAACAAGATCGCGCGCTATTTGAATATCTGAGGTCAGCGTTTCCCGACATGACGGTGAGTTGCTCGCTCCCATAGCGACGCACCGGGTTCAGACGCCTAGAGTTCGAATCTGTTTGTCCGGCTTGGGCTTCGGCCGACCGGCCTAGTGGGACGCGGCCGCGCATGCAAGCCATCGAGGGCGACGGACCGGGCGGTGCAGGCTGCTTAACGTTGTGGACCGGCCCACCCCTCGTTTACCAGACCAGACCAACCCGTCCAGCCCGCCGCTGTATCCGACCTTCCTCCACGGCACTTGTCAAACAGGAAGTTGCCCGTGCAAAGAACCCAGGTTCGCACCACTTCGCTGTCGGCATCACTCCGTCCGGGCGACCTCGCGCACTAGTTCCAGGCTTGTGCCCGGATGCAGAAACACGAACCGGCCCACGGTCTCGCCCTCGCGGGTCGAGGATGAACGAGTCCGCCTGTTCCAGCCCGTCGTATTTCGGCCGCAGCGAAAGTGCGAAAATGCCGGACCCGCCATAGGCGCCATCCACGTGGAACCACCAGCCGCGCGCACGCGCGATCGCGCCGACACCGGCCAGGTCGTCGATGATTCCGGCGTTCGTCGTGCCGGAGGTGCACTCGGCTTACGCCAGCACGCTGCGCACCATCTGCTCTGTGGTTTCGTCCACCTCGTGCATGGCCAAAGTTCCTCCCTCAGCGGATGGCGGGGGCCACGCCCCGATCATTGGAGTCTGGCATCACAACCTGCGGCCGGTGATGGTTTGCCCGCGGTCACGGCTCTGAGCTCGTCGAGCGATTCTCGGATGAGTTGTGACAAGTCCCGCTGGTTGGTTTCGTCAATCCAGCGCTCGAACGCGACCTTGAACACCGCTATCCCTGCCTCCGCTGTCAGGCTCGCGGCCGGCTCGGTAACGCCGCGTCGGCGCAACGCGTCGGCCATCGCCGAGGAGAGTGATGCGAGCTTGATCAGCTCGCGCTCTTGAAGCCCCGGGTTCGCGGCGATCACCCCCTGGCGCTGTCGGGCGAGTTCGCGGCGCTCCTCGAAGGGACCGCCGGCAGCCTCCAGAGCCGCGGCGACCGCGTCAATCGGCGCTACCGAATCAGGCGCGCCGGCAACGGTATTCACGAACATCTCGTGCAATGCGCTCTGACCCCAGAACAGCACCTCGCGCTTATCGGCGAAGTGCCGGAAGAAGGTTCGCTCCGTGAGCCCCGCCCGCTGAGCGATCTCCGCCACCGTCGTCTGGTCGAACCCGCGCTCGCCGTACAGCTCGAGTGCCGCCTGCTCGAGGCGGCCGCGCGCGTTTGGTTCCCACCGGCTCATGGCCCGATCCTAAGTGATGACAGATACTGTCACCAGCGAGGATGACAGTGACTGCCATCGGGGTTAGAGTGATGACATCAACTGACATCACTTGTTCTGGAGGTTCCTTCCATGCGCGTATTCGTCACCGGCGCAACCGGACACATCGGTTCAGCCGTCGTCTCCGAACTGCTTGAAGCGGGGCATCAGGTCGTTGGCCTGGCCCGCTCGGACACCTCTGCCGCCGCCTTGACCGAGGCCGGCGCCGAGGTGCACCGCGGCGCCCTCGATGACCTCGACAGCTTGCATGACGGCGCTGCCGCGGCCGACGGCGTCATTCACCTGGCCTTCATGCACGACTTCGCTGACTACGCAGGCGCGGCCGCGGCGGATCTGCGCGCCGTCGAGACGATCGGCGCCGCATTCGACGGGTCCGACAAACCACTCGTGATCACCTCCGGGACGCTCATGCTCGCGCTCGGGGCACCGGGACGCGTCGGGACGGAAGAGGATGTGTCTGACCCCGCGCTGCCCCGGGTCGCATCGGAGCACGCGGCGATCGCGCTGGCCGAGCGTGGGGTCCGATCATCGGTGGTCCGTCTCGCACCGACCGTGCACAGCTCGGCCGATCACCACGGGTTCGTCCCGAGGCTGATCGACATCGCCCGCGACAAGGGCGTCTCGGCGTACATCGGCGAGGGGTCCAACCGCTGGCCGGCTGTCCACACCCTCGACGCGGCGCACCTGTTCCGGCTGGCATTGGAAACAGCGCCAGCAGGGTCGCGGTTGCACGGCGCCGCCGACGAGGGCGTCCCATTCCGTGACATCGCCGACGTGATCAGTGACCACCTCGATGTGCCGGTGGTCAGCATCTCCCGCGAAGATGCCGACGACCACTTCGGCTTCCTGGGTGCCTTCGCAGCGCTGGACAACCCGACGTCGAGCGCACTAACGCAGGAACTCCTGGACTGGTACCCGGAGCACCCCGCACTGATCCCGGACCTCAAAGCAGGTCACTATTTCGGCGCAGGCTCATGAACACGAGCACTGTGGTCGAGGCGGCCCGCGCGGCATTGGGGCCGGTCGGCGTGTATCTGCCGCTCGGATTCGCCAGCGCACCATCGGTCGACGTGCAACGCGAGGCCGTCGTCCGGCTGGAACGCGCCGGCTACCACGCTGCCTGGACCAATGAGGTCATCGGTGGGAAGGACGCCTTGGTGCACCTGGCCGTGATGCTGGCCGCCACGGAACGGATGGCGTTCGGCACCGGCATTGCCAACATCTGGGCTCGCCAACCGCAGACCATGCACGCCGCGGCGGCCTTGCTGGCCGAGGCTTATCCTGGCCGGTTCGTGCTTGGGATGGGGGTCGGCTACCCGGCGCAGGCCGCGGGCACCGGTCGGGAATTCGGTAGCCCGCTGGCCACGATGCGCGACTACGTCGACCGGATGGACGCCCCCACCTGGCCGCCTGCGCCCGACGCCGCCTATCCCCGGATCATCGGCGCGATCGGCCCGAAGATGCTTGCGTTGGCCGGCGAGATCACCGATGGGGCGATGCCCACCACGTTGCCCCCCGAGTTCACCACGCGCGCCCGTCACGTGCTCGGCCCGGACAAGCTCCTGGTCATCGGACTGACCGTGGTCGCGGGCACCGACCCCGACCGGGCGAAGGCCATCGCGCGGGAGACGGTGTCCGGCGGGCCGAGTTGGCCGTCGTACGCGGCGGGCGTTGCGCGCCTTGGCTTCTCGGATCAGGAGATCGTCGACGTAAGTGACCGGCTGGTCGACGCGGTTGTCGCCCACGGTAACCCAGCGGCGATCGGCGCCAAGGTGCGCGAGCACCTCGCTGCCGGCGCGGATCACGTGACGCTCATGCTGCCGACCGGCGTCGACTTCGGGGTCGGCGTGGACCAACTGGAACAACTTGCCCCGGCGCTGGTCGAGCAAGCTGGGGAGCCGTTCAGTCAGCGACGATGACGACTTTGCCCATGTGCCGTTGTGAATTGAGATGCCGGTAAGCGCCGGGTGCGTCGTCGAACGGGAACACCGCGTCGATCAGCATCTCCCGGCTGCCCACGAACATGCCCTGAATGGACAGGCCCTTGCGAAGCGCCAGGGAGTGATCGATACCGCTGCCCTCGCTCAACACCCCCGTCGACCGTCCGGGCGAGGCGTATCGGCATCACCGACGGTCAGCGCCTCGATACCTGCGAATTTCGGAAGGTATCGGAAGGTATCGGAAGGTAGTAGTACTTCACCGTTGGTGCAACGCCCCGGGAAGCCGCAGTGCTTCCACCCCGCCGGCTTCTACGCGCTCATCAATATCGGGGGCCTCGTCGGACTCATCGGCGGACGCGAAAATCTCGAACAGCTCCGTCATGTCGGCGGCGGCCAGGGCCCTTGCCACGGGGCCTGCCTGCGCGCCCACCAAGCGCAGCGAGATATTGAGCTCCCCGGCCAGCCCCGCGGCCGAGACCAGGGGGTCGACGCCCGCACGATCGATACGTGTCACCCCGGAAAGGTCGAACGCTAACGGGCAGGACGATCGGAGCAGTTCGGTGGTGGCAATTCGGTGCAGTGCGGCTGCGGTGTCGCCGCACAACTCTCCGGTCACTCGCAGAACGGTCATGCCTGTAGCGGTGCGTTGCACCGTTACGGCCGTCGTCTGGGGCTGCCGCCCGCTTCCTCCACCTACTTCAGTCACTTCGGTTCACCCGCTTCCGCGTGCGACGTGCTGGCTTCCGCTCGGCTGATCTACGACGTGTCCCTCATGGGCAGGTTTGCACGCCGCCCGTCATCAATTCATCGTCCGATCAGTTCGAAAATCTGCTC
>JAOPWF010000442.1 GCA_025965815.1 Mycobacterium sp. | reverse complement strand
CTCGACGGCTCGCGGAACGCCCACGCCAAGAAGGAAGTCACCGTACTCGCGCGCGGAGAGAAACTCTCGATGCTCGTCAGCCCATACCATGCTGTACGCCCATGCGGCGCTCCGCGAGAGGCTCATGCCGCGCGGTTGCTGGCAGTAGGTGAGGTGAACGCCATGCGCCATCAGAAAACGAACCCGTTCCTGACGCCCGACTCTCAGCAGCCAATCGTAGTCTTCGAAGAGATGCAGCCGTTGATCAAATGGGACAGCCCGCAGGAGATCTCGGTCGATCAGGAGGGAGGACGGCCCCATCCCAGACTCTCCCCACCGGATCTCGCGTCGCTTGAACAGGTAGTCGCCGATGGCCTGGCCGTCTCGAATCGCTCGCCGGGGGTGCACGTCGAGCTTCACCCCGGCGGGGTCGACGACCTGAACGCCGGCGGTTACCACCGCGCGGGCGCCGTCCCGGCGAGCGGCCTGCAGAAGACGGGCTTGCACGTCGAGCTTGTCTGGATACCAGTAGTCGTCGTCATCAAGCAGCGCGATGGCGTCGCCGACGGCGGCGTCGACGCCCAACTGGCGAGCGGCGCCGGGACCACGTCTGCCTCCGGTGAGGATCGTACGGACACGGTGGGCGGGAAGCTCGAGTCCCTCCGGCAGCCGTTCCAGATCGAAGACAACGATGACTTCGACCGGACGATACGACTGCTCCAGGGCCGAGCAGACGGCGCGGCCGAGCGTCTCACGCTGCACAGTCGGGATCACGACAGAGATCCGCGGCGCGTTCTCAGCCATTCCAGGTCACCTCCCTCACCGGCTGCCGCTTGCCCGGCTGAATGAGTGCGGCCCGCAACGAAGGCGGCGCTGAAGAGTCCATGCGGGACCATGTCTTCGACGGGTCGACGTCGAATTGCACGCGCGCGATCTCGTGGCTCGCCGAACCTAGAAGCAGCGTGAAGTGCTCAAGGCGAGCGGACAGGTTCGTAACGGAGACCTGAAGCGACCGCGGTTCGGAAGCCGCATAAGTCAGCACCGAGAGCTGCGTTATTGGCTTGTCGTAGGAGCTGTTTGCACTGACCTCCGTCACCGCCGCCGCCGCCGTTAGCGCGAGAACGGTGACGGCGGCGGCCGCCATGCGCGGCCATGAAGGCCGCCGCCAGCCAATCCTGATCCGGCCCCTTGAGCCTTGCGCCGGCGCGTCCGCAGCACGCGATCGGACGTGCCTGGGCAGCCCGGCCAGTGAATAGCAAGGGGTGAGTGCCACCAGCCATACGCTCCAGGTCAGGGCTGTGCCGACACCAAAAAGTGCTACGCCGAGCGGCGTGGCGTAGATCCATTCACCGGTCTTAGCGGCGATGTGATAGACGAACGCGTATACCGCTGAAATGGCGAACGCCACGCCGGCGACCCTCGGACTAGTAACGACAAGACGTTTCAGACCGAGACCGTCGTGGCCTCGGAGTTCGGCAATCAGAATCAGCAGTGTAGAGAAACCTAGCGTGCCGAAGGTTGCGATGAGTTGCATTGCAGAGATAACTGCAGACGCGCGACCAACGACTTCGGTGCTGCTGAAGCGGGCGGCGAGAGCCCAAAACGCGAAGCCCCGCGTTGCGGTCACGACGGTCGTGCTCAGGAGCGAGAGCGCAATCGTGATGACAAGAAGCCCAACAGACTTCGGAGCTTTGCTACGCTCAAGGCCGAGACCAAGACATCGCTTGCGTGAGTTCTGCGCGGCTCGATGGCGAGCGGCCACGCTATTGCGTGACAAGCCACACCGCCCGGTACGGAACGTTTGCTGGGTCGCCTCGATACACAGAGGCTCCTGCTACCGCGCCCTCCACAGCGACAGCCTGGGTCCAAACTTGGTTTGGGGTGAGTGTTACCCGACTCGTTGTAATCCGCTTTCCGGTGTTCATGACGACTGTGAAGTCTTCGTTCGACGACTCGTGGCTTTTAATACCCAGTACAGCGCCCGTCGCGCCTCCAGGGTCATGTGTTGGGCCATCCGGCACAAGCCACACTTCGGTGAACGGCTTTTCCCCGTGATTGGAACTGCTGATGGATATGACTACCGCCGCGGTTACGAGGAGGACTGAGGCGAGAACTTTCACGCTAGAGGCCCAGGTTGGGATCCGGAAGTCCGGGCGTTTCCAATGCAGGGGGCCGCCTGCACCGCGCTCCCACGCTACGGCATAGGCAATGAGCGTGGTTACGATCGCATACGTAACCCAGTTGCGCTTAATCAGGCCTGACGAAAAATAATTGAGAATGAGGCCACCGACTATGCCCGTCCCCAGAGAGCAGGCAATTATTGCGACGAAACGCGCAGCCGCGCCCACACAACTGGGCACGATCGCGCTGGCCGTAGCGACTCCCATGAGAATGAAGCAGAGAACTGTTCCCGTCACATTCGATATCCCATGCGGAATGATGGGCAACAGGGATGCGCCGTAGCAGACCAGAGCGGCCAGTGCGACACAGTCGAGTTTGCAGAACCTAGTTTCCATATATCCCCTGGACACGTCGTAAATCGAAGAAATGGTCATCGCCTGAGTCGTAGATCCGAGATATTCCGGGAATAACGTCGAACTTGTCTAGGTCGACCTCGTCGATAGGCGTCTCCCTGTCGCCGGCCTTGATGTCTACTGGGAAATAGCTTCCAGTAATAGGAACGTCTTCAGACATTCGCATGTCTACGTCTACGTAGGTGGCTGATTGGGCGTTGATAAGCGCAGCGTTCTCCGGTGTGAGGCGGTCGGTGTAGTAAAGTGATTCCGGTGCTTGGATCGGATCAAGCTGCGCCAGTGTTGCCAGGAGACTGACGGATGTAGAGTCGCCAAAGTAACGGGAACCGGGTTGAAGGTATGTTGCCGCCCACTCCGCTCTGCTCGTGCCGATGGCGTCTATTCCACTTGCGGAACCGTCGACCCGAAACGAACCTGGAAGCCGCTGCCACCACGCCGGCACACCGGTGGTGATTGAGGCCAGAAGGAGTACGATCGCGATTGCTGTTGCACTTACGAGGCCGGCATACATGCAGGCTGGCCTACGGTGACGGCTCAGAGCATTTGATGCGAGACGGTCCAGCAATAAGGCCACGGCCAGCGCAGTGAAGAGCGAAACGTACGTAAGCAAGCGGATCGACAGTTCAGCTCCGTCCGCTGCAAGTACGCGTATTGCGATCACTACTGCATAAGATCCGAGCGCTACCCAGATAAACGACAGCTCCAGTGGCCGCCGGGAACGCGCAAAGCGGACGCTCGCCGCGAGCAGTACTAGTGTGAGGACAACGCCACCGGTGGTGAAGACGCGGTCGAAAATTGGTATCGACGGGCCTGGTAGCTTGGACTTTCCTTCGACCTGCCCAAGCTCGATTAGGCCATTTAAGATTTGCTCGCCAGCGCCGCTTAGGTAGCCGCGGGTAGTAGGTGCGACGAAGGACATCCAGTATCCGACGATAAGTGCCCCTGACGCAGCACAGATCGCAAGAGGCAATGCAAGATTGCGGCTGCCGCGGAACAGCGATGTCGCCAGTGCTATGCTTGCCAAAAGTCCGACTGTCGCTAGTGCCGACAAGTGATGCGTCATCACGACAATCGCGACACAAGCCAACAAGCCGACGAAGCTCTGATAGCGTCCGCCCTGATGGATTGCGAAGCGGATTGAAAAGAAAATAGATAGAGCCAGGAATGGCAATGCAACCGTTTCATAGACGAATGACGTATCGAAATAGTGAACCTGAGGGCTCAGCATATAGACTGTTACGCCGATGCACGCTACGCGCGAGGATTGAGATACCTCTCGGAAGAGTAGCAGGATGCAAGCTGCGAGCAATAGGTGCGAGACACCGGCGATGATAACGCCGGCAACGAATGGGCCGGCCGACGATACTTGGGCGAGCTCGGCAGTGACATTCTCCAAGCCTGGGTATCTAGGGCTAACCGGCAGGCTAAAATTCGTGTGGAAGAGATGGTGTGTCGTGAGGACGGTGAGAAGTGATCGCAAATGCTGCAGCTCATCGAACCACGTGAACATATCTGGGCTGTATGCCCACCTAATCATAGACTGGGCACCAGCATACAGAACTACCAAGAATTCGCGGTCGCGGGGCGAAGTAGACGGATTCAGTACGCGAAAGACGACGAAAGCGAAGGTGAGTACTTGCCCAGTCCAGAACAAGGGAGTGGCGAAACCAAGACTTCCTCTCGCGCGAGCATAGGCTAAGGCTACGAGTAAAACCCCTGTCGCTACAACCAGCAGAGCGTCGGGGATGCCGTTGCGGGCGTCCTTGTAAACCGGGTCCAATGAGCTTCCGCCCGGCCGGAGATCATCAAGATGACTGGCACGAGACGGCGGTCGAGCCACCTCAACGGTCACCATCAAGCCGTCACTTCTTGTTCACATGCGAAAACTAGGGAACCACGCGTTATGGCCGTATCGCTGATAATCTCCGTGGGGGCTCGGCTGACGACGCTGTCTCCGGATGTGGCGGTGATAAGCGGCGCACATGGATTCGCGACACCTGATCGAAGGAGCTTACGTGGAGCGCCCCCGGATGGGAATTCTCGCCGAATTGTCGGCGATACTCGCAGTCCGTCGGTGACTGGTTTCAGATTGCTTATCCCCTGAACGCGATCGGACTCGTAGCTGCACACGTCAACAATTTTCAATGCAGAATCGCGATCTCGTTGTCAACAGCCACCCGACCGGCACGACGCCATCCGGGCAGCGGCCGACCATGCCGCTCGGGCCAGCGAGTCGGGCTCGAGTCGGCCGCTTTCGCTCCCCGAGAATGTATGGTTTCAATATTCGAGACGCTTCCATCCTCAATGCTCGAGGGTGCGCGCTTAAGCGCCGCTCCGGTGCGCCAGAACTCCCGCCGGATTGTCCGCAGAACCCGTAAGCCGTCTGTAATTGCATTTAGGTTACTTACGCCGTGAATGCGGCTAGACTCATAGCTGCATACTTCGATAATGTTCAGTCCACTCGCAGCTAGGCGCACATTGATCAGCGCCTCGACTTCAAATCCGTCACCCCACTGCGCCTCCATGGCGGCTACATCGGGTAAGCACATCGAATCGAGGCAGCGCCTCCAGAACGCGTTATACCCGTAGCACAAGTCGGTGTATTTAGTTGCGAAAAGGATGTTGACCAGTACGTTAAGACCTCTGTTGCCGAGTTGTCTGACCGTCGTAATGTCGGCACTGCCACCCCCCTGTATAAAACGGGAGCCCTTGGCGAAATCCGATCCTGCGATGAGCGCACCAACAAATCGGGGAATCTCTGCCGGATCGGTACTTCCGTCGGCATCAATCATGACGATAATGTCGCCTGACGCTGCAGCAAATCCGCAGGCTATGGCGTTGCC
The DNA here is from genome assembly GCA_025965815.1 of Mycobacterium sp. Classification (GTDB taxonomy): domain Bacteria; phylum Actinomycetota; class Actinomycetes; order Mycobacteriales; family Mycobacteriaceae; genus Mycobacterium. The sequence goes on along the minus strand of JAOPWF010000442.1, from coordinate 7,598 downwards.
CTTGCCTCTTCGCGTCTGCCGGATGTGCACACCATTGGGCCACAGTTCACGGGCTACCGCTGCGGTATTATCCTGAGAATTGCCATTCACAAAGACGATTTCGTCGATGTCAACCGGCATACGTGCAGCGACAAGAGGAAGATTACGTTCCTCATTTAGTGCCGGTATGACAACTGAGACTTTCGGCCGTGCCGCATGTAGAGGCATCGCCTCCCGGGTGCTGACGACATTTGTCATAGACGTGCCCTTTCATCGTCATAATCGGTGATTTGACGCGACGAAACTTCATAGATGAGCGCAGCCGGCTCGGGCTCCAGAGTGGCTCGCAGCCACCCGATCGTGCGCTGGATTCCTTCGACAAGGTCGACCGAGGGTTTCCACCCGAGTTCCTTTTCGGCCTTGGTCGCATCCAGCGCGATCGCGTGCAATTCACCGATACGGGCCGGGGCGTAGCAGGGCGCCGACGACGACCCATCAAGGAACACAGATATCAGGCGGTGCACTTCAGTGACAGTGGTGTTCCGTCCGGTGCCGATGTTGTAGGTTCCGACGGCCGTCGGGGGAGCGTGACCGGCGCGCACAAAGGCGTCAACGACGTCGCCGACGTAGACGTAGTCGCGAGCGGCACTGCCGTCCCCGTACACGGTCACCGGGCGGCCGGTGACCATGGCGCTACCGAAGACAGCGATTACACCGGCCTCTCCGTGCGGGTTCTGGCGGGGTCCGTAGACATTGGCCAGTGCTAGGCAGATCGGCGCCGTCCCGTACATCCGGCTGTAGGCACGCAGGTAGAGTTCTCCGGCAAGCTTGGCCACCGCATACGGCGAGAGGGGATCGACAGGAGTGCTCTCACCCACGGGAAGGCGGCTTGGTGCCCCATAGCGCGATCCGCCGGAGGCGGCGTAGACGATCCTCTGCACACCCGATCGCCGGCTGGCTTCGCAAAGATTGATTGTTCCGAGCACATTGCTGCGAGCGTCAAATGCAGGATCGGAGACCGAAGCCCGAAGATCCACGTGCGCGGCAAGATGTAAAATGACGACGGGGTTAGCACCCGCGACGATGTCGGTCAGCTCGGGCGTCTGAATGTCAGCCCGCACGAAGGTAAACCGACCTGGACTCAGTCTGCCGCAGCGAAGCGCATGCTCGAGGTTGGACGCAACGCCCGTGCTCAGGTTGTCGACTCCAACCACCTGGTGACCATCGGCCAAGAGACGATCCACCAGAGTGGACCCGATGAAGCCAGCGGCGCCGGTTACAACGGTTCGCATCATGCATCGCCGAAGAAGACGTCGCAGCGGAGAGGCGAAGTCTGACTCGTACCAGGCGAAGGGCTGATCCTTCTGTGGCGGTTGCCCGTCCTAGAAGGGGAGTGGTGGGATCGTGATTCGATCGTCTTATTCCGGTTCATCGGATCACTCCACCGTCACTGATTTGGCGAGGTTGCGGGGTTTGTCCACGTCATGCCCTAAAGCCAACGCGAGAGTCCGCGCCAGGATCTGCAACGGAATGGCGCTCTCCAGAGGGCCCCACGCTGCGGCCGGTCCGTCCATCACCGGCACGGTGCTGCCGGCCGAACCGATGCTGATGATGCGGCCACCGCGTGCTTGGACCTCGGCGACGTTGGTGGGTAGTTTGGGGTCGCCGTTGTCGACAACCACAACTGGAGTTCCGGTGCTGATCAGCGCGAGGGGTCCGTGCTTAAGCTCACCGGCCGGGTAGTGCTCGGCCCATCGGTAGGTGAGTTCTTTGAGCTTCAGTGCTCCCTCGGCCGCATAGGGAAGCCCGCTCCCCCTGGCGATGAAGATAAAGCCGCTGTCCGTGGTCAGGCCCTCGGCGATTCGGGGGACCACACACTTGGCCACCGTGCCGGCCGCGGCAAGCTGCTCCGGCAGTCGGCGGAGATCGTCGACAAGTTGAGTGGCGGAAGCCGTGGAGAGCCGATTCGTCGAGACGAGTGCCGATACCATCACCGCGACACCCGCAATGATCTGGCACACAAAGGTTTTGGTGGCTGCTACCCCGATCTCCGGACCGGCGGCACACGTCACAACCGCGTCGGCCCGGCGCGCCAAGGTGGAATGCACGTTGTTAACGATGGCCAGGAGGGACGACTCCGCCGCCACGAGCGATGCCACAGCCTGCAGTACGTCGGCCGTTTCGCCCGACTGGCTGATCGCCAGGCGCAGCGTCCGAGCTTCCGGAACGTCCTCGGCGGCTTCGCTGGCCACACTGCGCGTCACCGGTACCCCGCCGAGGCGGCGCGCCACGTTGCCGATCACGTGGCCCGCGTTCAGGGAAGTGCCGCAAGCGATTACCTGCAAGCGGTCAAACGGGGCCAGCCCAAGATTGCTCCACAATGTCCCGTTCGCGATTCCGCCGCAAAGTTCGTCGAGCACGCGTGCTGCGGCCGCGGGTTGCTCGTCGATCTCTTTGGCCATGTAGTCGACATGGCCATTCAAATCGGCGTCACCGCCACGCCAAATGCACCGTGTCATGGCTGGGAGCACACCGTCGATGCCATGGTAGGGCCAGCCTTTAGTGGCGGTCAGCTCGACGACGTCTCCATCTTCGAGAACCCGGAATTCATCGACCCAGTCCGCGACCGCGGCGATGTCGCTGGTCGCGAAGTCACCGTGGCTGTTTCGTGCGATCAGCAACGGGGAGTGGTGAGCGGCGACCACGACTCGGCCTGTCTGTTGCTCCAGCACCGCCAAGCCCCAGGAGCCCTCGACCTGCTTCAGCGCCGTCTGCACCGCATAGAAGAGGTCCCCGCAGAGTTGCAGTTGATCTTCGATCAGGTGGCACAAGACCTCGCTGTCGACGGACGAGGCGAATCTGTGACCGCCTACGGTCAGCGCGTCCCGCAGCCGGTCCGCATTCTCTATGGTTCCGTTGTGGACCAGGCTGATTCGGCCAGTGCAGTCGATGTGCGGGTGTGCGTTGGTTTCGGTGACCGCACCGTGGGTTGCCCACCGGGTGTGACCGATACCTACTCCGTCGAAGTCAGGGCCGGTCCACTCGCGCACCTGCAGATCGAGTGCACCGATCCGCCCGACCGTCCGTAGCCGCGCGACGTCGCCGCGGATGGTTCGTACTGCGACCCCGACCGAGTCGTAACCGCGGTACTCGAGTCGGCGGAGTGCGATCAGCAGGTAATCGATGGCGGGCGCATGCGTCCGGCAAGCGATGATGCCGCACATCACCTGGCCTCCCGTGCCGACTGCGCCGTAAGGAAATCAGAGCAGGGTGATGACAATGGCGGGTGCGCGGACCGCGGTCCGATCGGCTTGCGGGCCCGCAGTTCGCGGTACCCGCGGTACCGGGAAACCAGCAACTCGTCCCCTGGGGCCGAACCCGCAAGCGGACAATTCCGACTGCTAACTAAGGAAAGGGAGCCGAGATTCGTCGTGGGCAAAGCTGACGCGGACCAGGCCGCGGGCATTAGCGAAGCTCGGATCGGAGCCAAACCTGTAGACACCGCTCAACTATCCGATGCGCTCTCTCGGCCGTACATGGACCGTCGGACCCATCTTTGGATAGGTCTGTATCTAGTTCCGAACTATCCTCCTTGGCGCGACGCAGCCTCGGCGTGTTCGCGGGCACCGAGCTTGGTTAACGCACTGTGACGTTCTTCTTAACGGTATGGACTGCAATAACCAAGGTGCGGCCATATTTCCGAGCCGGGAGACCTATCTCGCGCATCTTCACGATCTAGTCCCGATACCCGCTGGGAACTAGTTCCTGCTCGGGTGGTCGCGGTAAGTGATGCAGGCCTCGTCGGCGACCCCGCGCATCAGGACGATCATTCCTCGAACGACTTTGTACGAAGGCGCAGCGGGCAACTATCTCTGCGCTTGCAAGAATCTCCGATTCTTAGTGCTCCGAATAGTCCAAAACGATCATCCTGACGTTCGGACTGCGGTCAGGGTGTGCCGGCAGCAACGGTGCACCGCCGCGGTTCGCCAGGTGCAGAAGGATGACGCTTGGTTTGCCGCTTGTCGCGTGCGGCGCCGATATGAGGCATCCCATCCGGACGCGGACAGCCGCCAGCTCGATCGGTGCTGAGAACGGCTCCCCCCGTTCCTCGCGCAAACAATCTGACGTGCACGCAATTTACCATCCTCGCGAACGGCACGTCGGTGAAATCCCTGGACTAGCGTAAACAGCATCAGCAACTGCTTGGCTGGAAGCGCTATGGAATCAGGCGTCTTTGCTGTCGCAAACACTCAGCCGAGGTTCAGGCCGGAGATATTGATCGGCTTGTGGTAGAAGTACGCCTTGGGTTGTTGGCGGCATGCTTGCGGTCGCGACCGACACCGCACCAAAGTCCTTGCTCGTCGCCCCAGACATGTGCATGTACCGCTGGCGATCATCGCCACCTGCGCCTCGGCGGCCAGCCGCAATTCACTTCAGCCGGAGTTCTTGGAGAAATCCGTCGCGCCGATGCCGACGATCGCGGCCTTGCCGGACAGCTCGCCGGGCATCACGCATCCCCCTTGCTCAGCGTGACCGTCGCCGTGACGTGATCACCAAGACTGTCGCGGCCGAACACCTTCACCGTGACAAGCCCATCCTCCACCGCAGTGACCGCACCGGAAAACGTCACCGTGTCGTACGCGTACCGCGGCACAGCCAACCGCAACCCGATCGACTTCACCAGCGCCGACGGACCGGCCCAATCGGTGACGTACCGCTGAACTAGACGGTGTCGGCGAGGATGTTGGTGCACGTCCTAAAAGTCGCGCGTCGCCAGTGATTCGCCAGCGAGATTCCGAGCGCCGCGGCGCCGTAATCTTTGCTACAGGGCGATGCCGAGGTCGGCGGTTGCGCTGGATTGCTGCGTGGTTGGCCGGCGCCCGGCCAGGTAGTTCTGGAGCCAGTTCTGGTCTTCCGGGGGAAGCGTGGATGCTTCGCGCACGGTGTCTATGCTTTCGACACCGCACGTGTTTGGCCTGCCGTCAAGTGCGAGCGCCTCACGCAAGAAGCTATGTGCCGCAACCACTTCGCGAGGAGTTGCGCCCGGGTCCACCAGTGTGGTCGCTGCGGAGTCGATGGCTGAGCGGGCGCACTGCGCTTGTCGGTGCCCATCGGCCCGCATGAACGCTTCGCGAGCCTGGTTGATATCGTCCCGAGCCTGCGCAAGAGCTTCGGATGCGGTGGGTTCCTTAATCGTCATCGTCGTGGGCATGGGACCACTCCTCAGTAGGCGCCGTTGCGCTGCAAGACGTGTCATCTCGCCACCAACCTCCCATCGGTTGGACAACTCTTATGGGTGAAGAATCTTCAGCAGCTTGATCCAGGCTATTGCTTTGCTGAAACATGCGCAAGGTGCACTCTGTAGATCTTGAAGCAAGTCCTTGCAGTGACAAGCAGCTAACTCAAGAGATCGCTTCGCCGCCGCCAAGTGTGCGGATTCCGTCGTCGATGGCCCGTGGATCTGCGATTCCGCCGCTGTGACTGGCGAGTAGGCCGGCAACCTGCTGCAATGGCCTGAACGTTGCCGGAATTTGCGCAAACCCCAACTTCCCGAGGTAGCTACTATCTAACGAGACGCGGAGACAAGCTAGCTGACGTTGCTGTACGGAAGTCCCTGAGAAAGTTACTCAGCCGAGTATGAGCCCGGAGGTGGGGACGCCGGTGCCGGCGGTGACGAGCACATGTTCGACGTCGTGGACCTGGTTGACCGATGTTCCGCGCAGCTGGCGGACACCCTCGGCGATGCCGTTCATGCCGTGGATGTAGGCCTCACCGAGCTGGCCGCCGTGCGTGTTGATCGGCAGCCGCCCGCCGATCTCGATGGCACCGTCGGCGATGAAGTCCTTCGCCTCGCCCCAGCCGCAGAAACCCAACTCCTCCCACTGAATCAGGGTGAACGGCGTGAAGTGGTCGTACAGGACGGCGGTCTGGATATCGGTGGGCCGCAGGCCGGACTGCTCCCACAGCTGGCGGCCGACCAGCCCCATCTCGGGCAGGCCGTCGAGTTCAGGCCGGTAATAACTGACCATCGAGTACTGGTCGGGGCTGGCCCCCTGCGCCGCCGCTTCTATCACGGCCGGCCTGTTCTTCAGATCCTTGGCCCGCTCGGACGAGGTGACCACGAGCGCGACGGCGCCGTCGGTCTCCTGACAGCAGTCCAGCAGCCGCAGCGGCTCGGCGATCCACCGCGAATTCTGATGGTCCTCGATGGTGATCGGCTTGTCGTAGAAGTACGCCTTGGGGTTCTTGGCGGCATGCTTGCGGTCGGCTACCGACACCGCACCGAAGTCCTTGCTCGTCGCCCCGGACAGGTGCATGTACCGCCTGGCGATCATCGCCACCTGCGCGGCGGGCGTCGACAGGCCATGCGGATAGGAGAACGAGTTGTCGACACCCGTCGAGTCGGCGTTCTCCACCAGCCGGGTCTGCACCTGACCGAACCGCATACCCGAGCGTTCATTGAACGCCCGGTATGCCACAACGCACTCCGCCACGCCCGTCGCCACGGCGATGGCCGCCTGCTGGATCGTGGCGCAGGCCGCGCCGCCACCGTGATGGATCTTGGAGAAGAACTTCAGGTCACCGATGCCCGCGGCCCGCGCGACGGCCACTTCGGTGTTGGAGTCCATCGTGAAGGTGACCATGCCATCGACATCGGCCGGGCTCAGGCCCGCGTCGTCGAGGGCATCAAGCACCGCCTCGGCCGCCAGCCGCAATTCACTTCGGCCGGAGTTTTTGGAGAAATCCGTCGCACCGATGCCGACGATCGCGGCCTTGCCAGACAACCCACCGGGCATCAGGCACCCCCGGTGGTAAGCGTGACCGTCGCGATCACGTGATCACCAAGACTGTTGCGGCCGAACACCTTCACCGTGACAAGACCATCCTCCACCGCAGTCACCTCACCGGAAAACGTCACCGTGTCGTAGGCGTACCACGGCACACCCAACCGCAACCCGATGGACTTCACCAGCGCCGACGGACCGGCCCAGTCGGTGATGTATCGCTGGACCAAACCGGTGTCGGTGAGGATGTTGACGAAGATGTCCTCAGACCCCTTCGCCTGAGCCTTATCCCGGTCGTGGTGCACGTCCTGGAAGTCACGTGTCGCCAGCGCCGTCGAGACGATGAACGTCGGGTCGCCGTAGACAGAGAGCTCCGGCAGTTTGGTTCCGACCGCACGGGTTGAATGGCTGACAGGTGCGCTCATGCCGGCTCCCAGGCATACAGCGTCCAGGCCGGCCCAACGGCGTTGGCCGGAAAGTCGATATAGATTGCGCGGACCGGCATAACGACCTCCACGGTGGCGGGGTCGACGTTGCGGAGCTCCCCGAGCATGCGGACACCCTCCTCCAGCTCGACCAGTGCGATGACGAACGGCAGTGACCGGCCCGGCACCTTCGGTGCGTGGTGCACCACAAAGCTGAAGACCGTGCCGTTGCCACTGGCGACGACATAGTCGACCGGCGCCTGTTCGTCCTGCCACAGCGCAGGCACCGGCGGATGCTGCAGGCGGCCGTCCGGGTGGCGCTGGATCCGCAGTTCGTGCGCGTTCACCCCGTCCCAGAAGAACTTGGTGTCGCGAGAGGCGGCGGGGCGCATCATGGCGTCGGCGTCCA
>JAOPWF010000438.1 GCA_025965815.1 Mycobacterium sp. | reverse complement strand
ACCGCGGCGAGTTCGAGGAACGGCTCAAGGCCGTCCTGGACGACATCAAGAACTCCGCCGGACAGGTCATCACCTTCATCGACGAGCTGCACACCATCGTGGGCGCCGGCGCGACCGGTGAGTCGGCGATGGACGCAGGCAACATGATCAAGCCGATGCTGGCCCGCGGTGAGCTGCGCATGGTCGGCGCCACCACGCTCGACGAGTACCGCAAGTACATCGAGAAGGACGCCGCCCTGGAGCGCCGCTTCCAGCAGGTGCTGGTCGGTGAGCCGTCCGTCGACGACACCGTCGGCATCCTGCGCGGCCTCAAGGACCGCTACGAGGTGCACCACGGTGTGCGTATCACCGACTCCGCGCTGGTCGCGGCGGCCACATTGAGCGACCGCTACATCACCTCCCGCTTCCTGCCCGACAAGGCCATCGACCTGGTCGATGAGGCCGCGTCACGGCTGCGGATGGAGATCGACTCCCGGCCCGTCGAGATCGACGAGGTCGAGCGCCTGGTGCGCCGCCTCGAGATCGAGGAGATGGCGCTGGAGAAGGAATCCGACGACGCGTCCAAGGAGCGGCTGGAGAAGCTGCGCGCCGAGCTGGCCGACCACAAAGAAAAGCTGGCCGAGTTGACCACCCGCTGGCAGAACGAGAAGAACGCCATCGATATCGTCCGCGAGCTCAAGGAGCAGCTGGACACCCTGCGCGGTGAGTCCGAGCGGGCCGAGCGTGACGGCGACCTGGCCAAGGCCGCCGAGCTGCGCTACGGGCGCATCCCGGAGATCGAGAAGAAGCTCGACGCGGCGCTGCCCACGGCGCAGGCCCGCGAGGACGTCATGCTCAAGGAAGAGGTCGGGCCCGACGACATCGCCGACGTGGTGTCGGCGTGGACCGGCATCCCGGCCGGGCGGCTGCTCGAAGGCGAGACCGCCAAGCTGCTGCGGATGGAAGACGAACTGGGCAAGCGGGTCGTCGGCCAGCGCAAGGCCGTCCAGGCGGTATCGGACGCGGTGCGCCGCAGCCGGGCCGGCGTGGCCGACCCCAACCGGCCGACCGGTTCGTTCCTGTTCCTCGGGCCCACCGGTGTCGGCAAGACCGAGCTGGCCAAGGCGCTGGCCGACTTCCTGTTCGACGACGAGCGGGCGATGGTCCGCATCGACATGAGCGAGTACGGCGAGAAGCACTCCGTCGCGCGGCTGGTCGGTGCGCCGCCCGGCTACATCGGCTACGACCAGGGCGGTCAGCTGACCGAGGCGGTGCGGCGACGCCCGTACACCGTGGTGCTGTTCGACGAGGTCGAGAAGGCCCACCCCGACGTGTTCGACGTGCTGCTGCAGGTGCTCGACGAGGGCAGGCTGACCGACGGTCAGGGCCGCACGGTCGACTTCCGCAACACCATCCTGATCCTGACGTCCAATCTCGGTTCGGGCGGCAGCGAGGAGCAGGTGATGGCCGCGGTGCGCTCGGCGTTCAAGCCCGAGTTCATCAACCGGCTCGACGACGTGCTGATCTTCGACGGGCTCAATCCCGAAGAGTTGGTGCACATCGTCGACATCCAGCTGGCTCAGCTGCAGAAGCGGCTGGCACAGCGCCGGCTGCAACTGGAGGTGTCACAGCTCGCGAAGAAGTGGCTGGCAGAGCGCGGATTCGATCCGATCTACGGGGCGCGGCCGCTACGGCGGCTGGTGCAGCACGCCATCGGCGACCAGCTGGCCAAGATGCTGCTGGCCGGCGACGTGCACGACGGTGATGTGGTGCCGGTGAACGTCAGCGCGGACGGCGACGCGCTCGTGCTGGGATGAGCAAGCTGCGAGAAACCGGCGATTCTTCCTAGTAACGGTCTTGTGACCTGCTCGAGTTCGGGGTTCAACGGCCTGAGCAGATACGCTAAGGGCAATGGTCCCTCTCTGGTTCACGCTGTCCGCACTCTGCTTCGTGGGTGCGGCAGTGCTGTTGTACGTCGACATCGGTCGGCGGCGCGGTCACGGACGCCGCCGTAAGTCGTGGGCCAAGTCGCACGGCTTCGACTACGAACCCGTCTCGACGGAGATCGTGAAGCGCTGGAAGCGCGGCGTGATGTCCACCGTCGGCGATGTCGCGGCCCACAATGTCGTGCTCGGGCAGATCCGCGGCGAGGCGGTGTTCATCTTCGACCTCGAGGATGTCGCGACCGTGATCGCCCTGCACCGCAAGGTGGGCACCAACGTGGTCGTCGACCTACGGCTCAAAGGCATCAAAGAGCCGCGGGAGAACGACATCTGGCTGCTCGGTGCGATCGGCCCGCGGATGGTCTACTCCACCAATCTCGACGCCGCGCGGCGTGCCTGCGACCGGCGGATGGTGACGTTCGCGCACACCGCGCCGGACTGTGCCGAGATCATGTGGAACGAGCAGCACTGGACGCTGGTGAGCATGCCGGTGAACAGCACCCGCGCCCAGTGGGACGAGGGCCTGCGCACCGTCCGTCAGTTCAACGACCTGCTGCGGGTGCTGCCACCGCTGCCCCAGGCCAGCGCCGGTGCCCAGGCAGGCCGCGAGGCTCGCCGCAACGGCGCACCCGGTCGCCCGGTCAAACCGGCCCCGGCTGGGAACCGTGAGTTGCCGCCCGGTCGCGCGGACGTGCCACCGGGCCGCGCCGACGTCGGCAGGTACGCCCAGCCCCGCAGCGAGCAGGCGCGCAATGAGCCGGGGCGCTCAGAGCCGGTCCGCCGTCCGCCGCAGGCCCGCAACGGTCAGAACGGCCGCCACGCCCCGCACTACCAGCGCTGACGGCGCAAACGCCCTACCCGCCGGGGTTTTCGCAGCAGAATCCTTCGCTACGCTGTGCCCATGTCCCGCCCAGTCGCACCGATCACCGGACCGACGTGGCCCCTGAGCTGACGCCCGCCGACCGCGACGAGTTGGTCGACTTGGTCCGCCGGCTGTCGGTGGTACACGGCCGGGTCACCCTGTCGTCCGGGAAGGAGGCCGGCTACTACGTCGACCTGCGCCGCGCCACGCTGCACCACCGCGCGGCGGCGCTGATCGGCAAGTTGATGCGAGAGCTGACCGCCGACTGGGACTACGCCGCGGCCGGCGGCCTGACGTTGGGCGCCGACCCGGTCGCGACGGCGATGATGCACGCTCCCGGCCGTCCGATCGACGCGTTCGTGGTGCGCAAGGCGGCGAAAACCCATGGTATGCAGCGTCTTATCGAAGGCACCGATGTTGCCGGCCAGCGCGTACTGGTAGTGGAGGACACCAGCACCACCGGCGCTTCGCCGCTGACGGCGGTGCGTGCCGTGCGCGACGCCGGTGGTGAGGTGGTCGGCGTGGCGACCGTCGTCGACCGCGCCACGGGGGCCGCCGAGGTCATCGAGGCCGAGGGTCTGGTGTACCGCAGCGCACTGAACCTCACCGATCTGGGGCTGGGCTGAGATCAGCGTGGTACGTGTTGTTTTCGCCGTCCTCTCGGCGGTTGCGCTCGCCCTGACATCGGCGTGCTCCGGCGGGACCGACCACGCCCGTCCGTACAGCGCGGAGGGCGCGGGCATCGGCGAGTCGCTCGGCCTGCTCGGCTGGAACATGTCGGTCTCCAACCTGCGCTGGCAAGGCAACTACGCCCTCGTCGACGTGGATGCCTCGCCCTCGCAACCCGGCGGCGCGCACGCCAAACCCGAGGACGTCCGGTTCGGCCTCTACGGCGCGCTGGCGCATCCCATCGAAGCCCAGGGGCTGTCCAGTTGCGGGGACGTGACGGGACTCGACGTCTCCCCGCTGTCCGCGCCGACGCCCGACCGGCTCACCGGCACAGTGTGTTTGGGACCGCTGCGGGACCAGACCCAGGTGCGCGGCATCTACGCGTACTCCCCGCGCGAGCGGATCGCGGGCACGACGG
>JAOPWF010000060.1 GCA_025965815.1 Mycobacterium sp. | reverse complement strand
GCGCACGCGTCGACCGTCGTCGTCGCCACGCCACCGCCGCCCTTGCACACTGCAATAAGGATGAGCGTTCTCTCAAGCGACAGCATGGGATCCCGCACTACCCCAAGAGAGAGATCTCAGTCAGGCGCCAACCGGCCTGGTCTTGCGGTTGCCTCAAGAATCGGTCCACCAGGATTCCGCGGAGCGCGAGTCGATCGTGCCTTGTCAGTAACTGCGAGCTCTTTGGCCCAGCTGCATTTTCATTACGATTAGTCCGCCGCGTTGCTGCCGCCCATCGCATCAGGGCTTGGCAGAACAAAGTGCGGATCGCAAAACGAGGAGCTGGCCGTGCAACCGACGTCCCGAACTGCATCACCGCCTCGCTCCGTTGGCGGCGCACAATCGGTCCGGTTGGCCGTTGTGGTCGGCGCCCTTGGTGTCGTGTTCGGCGACATCGGGACCAGCCCCATCTACACCATCCAGACCGTCTTCAATCCCGCCGACCCACACCCCGTGCCAATCAGCACGGAGAACGTGTATGGCGTTGTCTCACTGATCTTCTGGTCGGTGATGACCATCGTCACGCTGACCTACATCACGCTGGTGATGCGCGCCGACAACGACGGCGAGGGCGGCATAATGGCGCTCATCACAATGCTGCGGCGTTGGGGCGCGTCGCGACGTCGCCGTACAGCGATCACGCTCGCCACGCTGGGTATCTTCGGCGCTTCGCTGTTCTTCGGTGACAGCATCATCACCCCCGCGATCTCGGTGCTCTCCGCGGTTGAGGGCATCAAGGTCATCCGACCGGCGCTGGAAAACTGGATCGTGCCGATCACGGCGGTGATCATCGTGGGGCTGTTCTCTGTGCAGCGCCGTGGCACAGCTACTGTTGGGCGATTCTTCGGGCCGGTGATGATCGTGTGGTTCACCTCGATCGGTGCGTGCGGCGTTAACGGCATCATTGGCCATCCGGAAATCCTCAAGGCGCTATCGCCGACGTATGCACTGGCGTTCATGGTGGGGCATTTCCACATCGCCTTCTTCGCGCTGGCCGCCGTGGTCCTCGCGGTCACCGGCGCGGAGGCGCTGTACGCCGACATGGGCCACTTCGGCCGGCGGCCGATCGTCCTGGGCTGGCTGTTTGTCGTCCTGCCCGCGTGTGTTCTGAACTATTTCGGCCAAGGTGCGCTGCTGCTCGGCGACGAGCGCGCGGTGAGCGCCCCATTCTTTCTGCTCACCCCGGACTGGGCGCGTTTGCCCATGGTGCTGCTGTCCACCGCGGCGACGATCATCGCCTCCCAGGCAGTGATCACCGGGGCGTACTCGCTGGCGTCGCAGGCGGCTCAACTCGGCTACCTACCGAGGTTGCGCGTCGTGCACACCTCCGAATCGACCTTCGGCCAGATATATGTGCCATCGATCAACTACATGCTGATGGTGTCGGTGCTGATCCTGGTATTCGCATTCCGCAGCTCGGCCGCGCTGGCTTATGCGTACGGCATGGCGGTGATCGGAACCATCACCATCGTCACCCTGCTGTTCTTCTACCTCGCCCGTACGAGGTTGGGGACGCCGCTGTGGCTCGTCATAATCGGCGGCGGCACGCTACTGCTTGTTGACCTGATGTTCGTGGCGGCGAACCTGACCAAACTGGTTCACGGGGCGTGGCTACCACTGCTCATCGCCGTGACTGCGTTCACCGTGATGACGACCTGGCAGACGGGACGACAGATCGTCACGAGGGCGCGGGAGGAAGCGGAGGGACCGCTGCGCGAGTTCGTCGACCAGATCTCCGATTATGAGCCGCCGTTGGTGCAGGTCCCCGGCACAGCGGTGTTCCTCAACCGCGGCAAGGAGACCGCGCCCCTGGCGATGCGGGCCAACGTCGAGCACAACCACGTGCGCCACGAACACGTGGTGATTATCGCGATCGAGATCCTGCCGGTGCCGCGGGTGACAGACGCCGAGCGAGCAGATGTGGATGCGCTCGGTTACGCCAGGGACGGAATCGTCCACGTGACCGCGAACTTTGGGTACATGGAAGTGCAGAACATCCCCGAGATGCTGCGCACGCTTGAGCCCAGTCAGACCGAAGGGCCCATCGCCGTGGACAACGCGTCCTACTTCCTGTCGAAGCTGGAACTGACGAAAGGCACGGCACCGACGATGGCGTCGTGGCGCAAGCGTCTGTTCATCGCGACCTCCTACCTCAGCGCAGATGCCGGCGAGTACTTCAGACTGCCGCGCAACCGGACGCTGATCATGGGCTCACGAATCGAGGTCTAGCGGACCGCTCAGTTTCGTGTCAGCCCCTTCTCAGCTGGGCGGCGGACACGCAGGGAGGTGGTCGCAGGCTTGCTTGGAATCGTTCTCCTGCTCTTCGAACTCGTGCTGATTGCCCGCATGGTCGTCGACTGGATCGGCGTGCTTCCCCGGTGGGTGCCGAAGCCCGTGCGGTTCGGGTCCATCTCCATTGACCTGGCATTCACCGCAGTGTTCGTCGCGGTGATCGTCCTCGCGCTGGTCCACCTCGTCCCAGCCGCATACCGCACCGATGTACTCGCCCATCGCGGCCCTGCGGCGTTGAAAACAGAACTCGAGGTCTGCCTCGGTAGCCGAGTGAAATGTCAAGAGCATCACAAACCCAGTCTCACTCGATAGTCCTGCTCGTCGTCGAGCGATATTCGCCACAACGACTGTACGAACTTATCCAGGCATTTCTGTCCAGCCTGCTTTAGCATTCGACGTCAATACTGGGTTCGAAGGCGCCAAGGAGCAGCCGTTGGATGTGACGCCGTTCGGGCACTACCAGTTGCTGGAACTGCTGGGCCGGGGCGGGATGGGCCAGGTCTTCCGGGCACATGACACCATTACCGACCGGGTGGTCGCTCTCAAGGTCCTGCCCCCGCATGTCGCGGACGACACGGCTTTCCAGCAGCGGTTCCGGCGGGAAGCGCACGCCGCTGCGGGCTTGAGCGACCCGCATGTGGTTCCCATTCACGGGTTCGGCGAGATCGATGGCCGGCTTTACCTCGACATGCGCTTGATCGACGGCCAGGATCTCGGCACGGTGCTGTCCGAAGCCGGCGGACCGCTCACGCCGGAGCGGGCGGTGACGATCGTCGAGCAGGTGGCGGCTGCGTTCGAGGCGGCACACGCGGTCGGCCTGGTCCACCGGGATGTCAAACCGTCGAATATCCTCGTCGCTGCCCGAGACTTCGTGTACCTGATCGACTTCGGGATCGCCCGGACCACCAGCCAGACCGGCTTAACCAGTGCCGCAAGCACTCTCGGAACAATGGCCTACATGGCGCCGGAACGCTTCAAGACCGGGCAGAGCGATCCGCGCTCTGATATCTATGCGCTGACCTGCGTGCTGCACGAATGCCTGACGGGGCACCGACCCTATTTGGGTGACAGCCTCGAGCAGCAGCTTGCCGGCCATCTGGTGGCGCCACCGCCACACCCCTCGGCGATAAACCCAGCTTTACCAGAGGGTTTCGACGAGGTCATTGCCAAGGGGATGGCGAAGGATCCCGACCAGAGGTACCAGTCGGCGGCGGAGC
>JAOPWF010000361.1 GCA_025965815.1 Mycobacterium sp. | reverse complement strand
AGTCCGTCGGAGTCCGCGGCGCGTTCGAGTCGACGGTGCAGGCGGCCGAGAACGGCGTCCTCGTCGGACTGCAGCTCGGTGAACATGTTTGTAATCATCATGTTTCGTCCTTGAGGTAGTGCTTGCGGAGTGTCTTGATGCCATCGGCGGCGGCCCGGCGAGCGGCGTCGGGGGAGTTGCCGAGTAGCGTGGCGATCTCGGCGAACGGCACCCCGGCGACGTGGTGGTACGCCACGGCCAGGCGCTGCTTGTCGGGCAGCCGTTGCAGCGCCGCCCACAGGTCGGGGTCGCGCGCGGCGGGGTCGGCGTGCGCGGCGGGTCGTTCGGGCAGCGTGTCGGTTGGGACGGCGCGTCGCGACCGGGCGCGGCCGGCGTCAAGGGCGCGGCGGTGCGCGATCGTCACCAGCCACGCCTCGACGTTCGCGTCGGCCGGCAGTTCGGGATAGCCGCGCAGCGCCGAAATGAAGGTCTCCGACCATGCGTCCTCGGCATCGGCCGGCCCGAGGACGGCGCGGCACACCCGGAGCACCGTCGCCCCGTGCTCGGCGACCACGTCCTCGAACGGTTTCATCTGCACATCATGAAGACGCCGGGGCCCTGCCGGATGTGAGATGGCCGCCGACGTCAGGCGGACTGCGGCCCCGTCATGGACTCGAGGATGCGGATCACGTCGGCCTCGGCACGGGCCTTCTCGATGCCGACGTGGTGCAGTGGCCCGTCCCCGTCCTCTAGTTCGAGCAGTGCCAGCAGGATGTGCTCCGTGCCGATGTAGTTGTGGCCCAGGCGAAGTGCCTCGCGAAAGGTGAGTTCAAGCACCTTGCGCGCCGGGCCGTTGAACGGCACCAGCTGGGGCACGTCGTCACTACGCGCGGGCAGCGTCACGCCGGCGCGGACGGCGCCGGCATCGACTCCCTGGGCGCTCATCAACGCGATCGCCAGCGCTTCGGGTTCGCTGAGCAGCCCGAGCAGCAGATGATCGGGGCCGATCTCGGAGTTACCGGCCTGGTGTGCCTCGTTCTGGGCCGCGACCACCACGCTGCGGGCGCGGGGGGTGAACCGGCCAAAGCCGTCGTTGGGGTCCAGCGGTGCCGGCTCGCTCTTGGGCACGAACCGCTTCTGGGCGGCCTGCTTGGTGACGCCCATGCTGTTGCCGATATCGGTCCACGACGCCCCCGACCGGCGGGCCTGGTCCACGAAATGGCCGATCAGGTGATCAGCCACCTCGCCGAGGTGTTCGGCCGCGAGGACGGCGTCGGTCAGCTGGTCCAGCGTGTCGCGGTGCACCCGTTTGATGGCGTTGATGAGTTCGTCCAGGCGGACGGGATAGGCGATGGGAGTTGGCTCACTCATAGCGTCAACCCTAGGTTGACGACGCATCTTCGTCAACCACAAGTTGACGGGCGGCACCGCCGCAGCCCTACCACCACCCGCGTGGAATGGCGACCTCACGCCGTACTTCTCGTTCCTGCGCCGGCATCCCCACACCGATCTATATCAGCCCGTCAGTGGACGGTCGCGATATGACCGAGCAGGTCACGGACCGCGCCGGCGGGTGGCGTGCGGGCACCGATCCAGATGGCCCGCAGGTTGCGGCGCAGGTCCAGGTCGACGATCTCGACGGCGCGTAGCCGTCCCACCGCCAGGTCGTCGCTCACCGCAAGGCGGCTCATCACCGCCGGTCCGGCGCCGGCTAGGACCGCGGCCTTCATCGCAGCGGCGGAGGACAGTTCCAGCGCCGGTGGCGCCTGGTCCACCGACTCACCCAGCGTGCGTCGCAGCGCGGTGATCAGCGTATCCCTTGTGCCGGAACCGGCTTCGCGCATCACCAGCGGGGTGCCGCTCAGTTCGGTGGCGCTCACCGGCGCGGATCGCCGCACCCACTTGTGGTCCGGCGGCACGATGACGACGAGGTCGTCGCGCGCCACGATCCTGCTGCGCAGGCCACGGGGAACACCTGGGCTTTCGATGAATCCGAGTTCGGCGTTGCCGTCCCGGACCGCGCAGATCGCGTTATCGCTGTTGGTGGCGGTGAGAATCACTTCCGGCGCCTTGGTGCCGCGCCGGATGGCGGCCGCCTGCAACGAGACCAGCCAGCGGGGCAGCAGCTGCTCGGCAACCGTCAGGCTGGCAACGACTTTGACGCGTTTGCGGCTTTCGGTCCGCAGTGACGCCAGGCCGGTGTCGACGCGTTGTGCGACATCGAGCAGCTGTCGGCCCACTCCGCAACGACAACGCCGGCCGGTGTCAGCTGGGAGCCGCGGGTCGTGCGGGTCACCAGTCGCACCCCGGTCTGCGATTCGATCGACGTCAGCCGCGCGGACACCGCCTGCTGGGTGAGGCCGACTTCGCGTCCCGCCGCGCCAAGGCTGCCGGTCTTCGCGATGGCCAATAAGACTTCGAGCGCGGACAACTCGGGCATGCGTGAGCTCAGCGGCATGAGTCATGGTAGCCCGGGTCACAAGCCCGGTTTGTGATTCCACAAACGTATGACGCGTACTGCCCAGTCCCCGGAGTGGGTAACGATCGCCGGGAACCGGGATCGTGGCGACCGCGGCCCCGACGCTGCCCGCTCACGTCCCGCGGCTGCACGTGTTCGCCGTTGTCTGGGCGATCGCGGCATCGACGCTGGTGCTGTTGAGTGTGTCGTTCGCCGTGCACTGGTGCCGACATCGCTAGCAGGCAACCAAATACGCGACGCACCCAGTGATGTCGCTCTTCTACGGACCCCGGCGATGGCCCTGCTCACCGTCGGCACCGGAACTCTGCTGCTGGGAGTCGACGTCGTCGGGCGCTCGGCCGCGATCGCGATCGGGGTGGCGCTGTGGAGGACCGGTACCGTCCTCGGCCTGGCCGCCAGTGTGTGGATTCCATTCGCCATGACCACGCGCCACCACCACGACACCGCGGTGGCCGCACCCGCCTGGCTGATGCCTGTTGTGCCGCCGTTGGTTTCGCCCTCGACCGGTTTATTGTTGATCCGGCCCGTCGGCCCGGGGCAGTGCGGTGTGCTGCCGTTGGCCGGGTGCTACGCGATGTTCGGCCTGAGTCTGTTCGTCGGGCTGATCACCATGACCATGGCGCATTCCCCGCCCGTACATGGGATTGCCTGCGGTGCAGGCGGTTCCGACGGTATGGATCACGCTGGGGATGATCGTCAGTCGATCACGGCCGCGAACCTGCTCGCCGCAACGGCTCCGATCATGTTCGCCGACCAGCCCTCGGTGGTGGCCCGTCTTGAAGTGTACGGCAGGCCGGCCGCCGCGGGGTGTCCTTCTCGATGGCCTGGTGGAGCTTCACCTTTCCGATCGGCACCTGCGTGACCGGTGCATCGCCGCTGGGTACCGCCGCGAACATCGCCGGCATACGCTGCGGGCGTCGCTGTCCGGCGGGCCGCATCAGCCTCTGCGTAGCCGCGGCGGGCCGTGCGGTCCAAAATGCCGAGCGTCGCGCGCAACGCGCTCTCGGGTATCACCGGAAAGATTCCGGCGTCCCGCCATTTCTGGTCGATGTTGGACCAGTCGTAGAACGACGTGACGAGCGTGCCCTCGCTCGCGGGTTCGGCTCGAGCCGGTAGCCGTAGACGTGACCGATCTGCGGGCGGATCTGCCCGAGGATCGTCCAGGCGATCAGTCGGTCCTTCTCGAACTCCGTGATCGTCACCGTGACGTCATAGCGGCCCATCGGGAAAGTCGTTGAGCGCCGCGCGGTCCATGTGCACGACGAAGCTGTCACCCGAGGCGCCGACCGGGTCGCCGTCGGCGTCCTGAAGCATGCCCGACGCGTCGATGGCGACATGCCCGTGCGGGTCGGAGAGCAACGCGAAAATATCGGCCGCGGGTGCGGCAATCA
Organism: Mycobacterium sp.; assembly: GCA_025965815.1. Lineage (GTDB taxonomy): Bacteria > Actinomycetota > Actinomycetes > Mycobacteriales > Mycobacteriaceae > Mycobacterium. Next base: position 1,591 of record JAOPWF010000361.1, on the reverse strand, counting down.
CCCGCTGGACTTCGATGCGTTCGGTCATGCGCCGATCCTGTCAGATGAGAGGGTCGGGAGTCAGCAACTCCGCGGTCGGTCACTAGGATCGCGAGCTATGTACGTGGTCTGGAGCATTGAAGTCGAGAACACCCGCACCAACAGCTACCGGATCCGCAACGTGATGGGTCAGCAGGCCGACGACATCAAGATCGAACGGGCCGGCGGCGGCGACCCCCTCGTCATCCCGGGACCCGTGGACTTCGAGCCCGGCAACAACACGTTCTCCCGGGAGCTCGAACCCGGCGACTACACCATCAGCTGGCACCCGACGCCGCGCGACCCGGACAACCGGGCGTCGGTGAGCTTCACCATCCCATTGGCCGACCCGGCCAGGGTCTTCCTCCAGACTGTCGACAAGCCCTGAATCTCAGGAGGCGACGTCGCGCTCCTCTTCGTAGTCGGCGTTGACCCGCAGGTGTGCGGACATCAGCATTTGGTCGAACACCGCCCGGGACGGCAGCTGCTCCTCGTAGTGCAGCGCAAGGAAATCCGACGATAGCTGCTCGGCAAGAAGGCGCAGCTTCACGTTCGTCTGCTGTGAGCGCCACTTGAGCAGGTCGAACGCCGTGTCGGCACTGATCCGGTAAATCATCATCAGCATGCCCTTGGCCTGCTCGATGGCGCCCCGATTCTCCGCGATCTCTGCCACTGCCTCACTGACCAATTCCTGGCGGGCCCTTTCGGAGGGGGTCACGTCGACGTAGAAGCCCTGCGTGCCGATGACGGCTCCGTTGTCGTCGGACAGGCGTTCGCCGATGACCACCACGTCGCGAAGCGCCCCCTTTGCGTCGATGATGCGATGGCGGGTGCTGAAGGCGCTGCGCGACTGCCGGACTTCGTCGAGCGTGCCCGCGACCTGCGCCATGTCATCCGGATGCTTATGAGAGAGCACGAGTTCGGTGGTCGGTGTTACCGAGCCCGGTTCGTAACCGTGCATCTGCTCGACCTGCGGGGACCATTCCCAGCGCTCGTCCTCGAAGAAAAAGCGGAACGATCCGATGCGCGGGTGTGAGGTGTCGCCCCGCATCGCTTCGACCGGCAATTCGCCCTCAGACTCCGGCTCCTTGTCTGTCACGGCGAGAGAATAACCAGGACCGCGTTCCGGAGGCCAGAAAGTGACCGTATCGTCAGATATGACACCGACCGACAGCGCCCGGAACGAAAAAGAGAGCGGCAATGCGGGGCGGACGCTGGCTGCTCAACGCAGGGTTGGCCCCCCATCGCGTCACAAGGCACCTTTGACGCAACCTCGTCGCGGTCCCCTGCTCTCTAGGGAGTGTTCGCTTACTGGGCATCGCGAACGCGCGACGGGTTCGCCGGCGGCTGTCACCCGGCTGTCCTACTTCTCGTCGAGCAGGCGCAGGTCGGAGGGCTCGCGCAGCAGATCCTCGAGGATCTTGTTCCCCTCGGTGTTGTAGGGCTGGCGCATGTGCTCGTCCCACGCCGCGCGCGAGCGAAACATCTCGAGCATCACCCAGGTGTCGGGGTCGTCCTGAGGCTGGGTGAGGTGCATGAAGACGCACCCGGGCTCGTGGAGGGTGTTCTGCCG
>JAOPWF010000358.1 GCA_025965815.1 Mycobacterium sp. | reverse complement strand
CTTCCGATCTTCATCGGCGCTGTTGTTCTCGGGGTGCTGGTCTCGGCGAGCCTGTGGTGGACCTACTTCGGCCTCACCGCCGGCGCCGAACTGCGTATGCAACGAACGTCCGCTGTCGATCGTCCACGGTTGGCGCGAGACGCCTACAGTTACCTGCACCTGCCGCTCGTCGCGGGGATTATCTTCTTCGCCGTCGGGGCACGGGTGTCGATAGAACACATCGGCGAGCCGCTGGCGCCGCTGCCCGCGCTCGCCCTCACCGGTGGGGTGGCATTGTTCTACGCCGGCGAGGTGGCCTACCGATGGCGCGACCACCATCAGCTCGTAGTCGATCGTCTCCTCGCCGCAGCCGCATGCCTCATGACGTTTCCGGTGGCGACTTCTGTCCCGGCCGTCTTGTCGCTGACCATACTCACCGCGATCGGAGTCCTGCGACTCGCATGGGAGCTGTGGCGGCGACCTCAGATAGGCACCGGCAGAGCGGGAACCGTGCGGTGAGGCGCTGGTCCGAGGTGTTTTGGCGCGGATCGGTGACAAGTGGTCGGTGATCATCTTGTGTCAGCTCGGAATTGAGCCGCGACGGTTCAACGAGCTACGCCGACTCTCTGGCGGCATCACCCAGCGCATGCTCAGTTCGACCCTGCGCAATCTAGAACGCGACGGCATCGTCTCTCGCACTGTCCATCCCAGCGTGCCTCCGCGAGTTGAATACTCGCTGACCTCCGTGGGGCGAAGCCTGCTGACTATCGTGCAATCGCTTGCCGCCTGGACCAACGACAACCTCGACTTCATCACCACCGCCCGACAGACCTACGACGCACGCAACCAAGGCTGAGTATTCCGATCCGTAATTGGCGCCCACTTGACTAGGACCAAGATGCGGATCCACCACCGAACATGCGCCGTGCCGCATCTCACGAACCCAGACGTGCGCGGCGCGTCTCACGCTCACTGCACAAATGCAGTCTTGGTTCGCAGCTTCGATTGCGTTTCGCGACCACCATGACCAGGGCTCTCTCTGGCTGTCTCAGGGCGATCGACGACTGGTTCGTCTCACGAATCGCTGCATTTCCTAGGAGCGGAGATTGTGGCGTCGTGGCGGACCTTGTCGGAATCCCTGGAAGCGGGTACCTCAGCCGAATTCACCGGTTGGCCCGATCGCGCGGGCGCGCGCAACGCAGCCACTGCCGTAAACCGGTCTCGGCGACACCTCTAGCTGTACACTCGACGCTCTCCAAGTGCCTTGTCGCGCAACACCCGACCGTGCAACGGTCGGCTTGCGCCCGATCTGATCTACAACAGGCCTTCGTTCGGTAGGTTCGCCGCGTCCGCCTCCAGTTCGGCGAAGGTCATCTGCAGCAGAGTCACCGAGTCATTGACCGCGCCGACCTCGGTGTCGTCCAGCGAGACGCCCATGGTGCGTGCGGTGGCCGACAGCTCCAACAGCCCGGCGTAGACGGTGGCCACCTCGTCCACTGCGGCGGTGAGCCTGTCGAACAGCGTGGCCCGTCTAGACCTCAACCGGGCGACCGTCTTCTTGATCGCCTCGACCGCGTGCGCACTCTGGCCGGATACGTCGCGGGCGGCGGAGATCGCGTCGTCCAGCGCGTCCACCGCCACCGCCATCTGCAACACGGACGGGCGGGCGGCGTCAGCGGCATCCAATGCGTCGTCAGCCTTGATCTGCACGACACGCGGCAGCGCCTCGGTCTGCAACAGCCGCAATGAACGCACGTGGCCGTCGAGGAGGACGACCAACCGCTGCTGCCGGGTGCCCGCTCGCATCAGCGGCGACGCCTCGTCCCGCGGCCGGGTGAACGCGCCGACCGTGGCCGCCGTGGCGAGCATCACCGCGGCGGTGCCGACGGACATCGGGATGGAGGCGCCGAACGCCCAGGCCGTGCCGGCGCCGAACGCCGACAGTAGCAGTGCCCACGGGTCGCGCCCGGCCGCCAGCAGGCAGGACCCAACACCGTTGCGCGCCATCAGAAGTTCGACAGGACGTTGGTGAATACCGCATCGATCGTCTGTGGGTCGGTCGCGTCGTATGCAGCGGCGCGGGACGCCTCGGAGATGCGCTTGACGGTGTCCAAGTCGGCGTCCTCTCCGTACGCGATCGTGAACACCCTGATGCCGCCCTCGGGGGCCTGGTCGTTGAGCTGCCGGATCAGCCCGTCGAGGTCGTTGTCTTCCGGGTACTCGTTCTTGCCGTCGGTCATCACGACGACCGCGTTGATGGTGTTGTCGCCGGCACCGGCCCGAACGGCTTCCGACGCCTTGCGCGTCGCGGCGTAGAGCGGCGTGCCGCCCGACGGGATGAGGTGCTGGATGCGGCCGATCATCAGCTGCCGCTGCGGGCCGAGCGGCTCAAGCGGCATCTGTTGCACGTAGACCTGTCCTTCCGCCGGGAACGTCCACAACCCGACCTGGTCGGCGTCGGACAGCTGGGACAGACCGTTCACCGCGGCGGCCTGGGCGAGTTCCAGCCTCGTCTTCCCTCCGCTGGCCGACACGCCCATCGACCCGGACACGTCCAGCACCAGCAACACGCGCGCCGGCTTGCGCAGATCCGACCACGCGGCGCGGACCGCCGCCAGCACCGGCGGGCTCGGCGGGGACAGCATGACCCCAATGTCGTCGGCCACGTAATCGCCGTCGCTGACGGCCTTTCCGGGTCGGCCGTCGTAGGTGCGGAACCCCGCGTCGGTGAACACATCCTGCCGGGCGGGCTCCTGCAGGTAGGCCAAGAAGTCCTTGGCGCCGGCCTGCTTGCCCGCCTCGGACCACGGCGCCTGAAGAACCGCAAAGGGGCTGTCGCTGTTCAGCGTCCCCTCCTTCGGGTAGATGGCGACCAGCGGCACCCGCGGCTTGCCGTGCTGACCCTTCGTCTCGAGGTCACCGGTGGGATTGCCCTCGTTGTAGTCCACGATGGACTTCTCCTCGACGGCAACCGCGCTCACATAACCGAGCGCCGCCCCGGCGTCGTCGGCCCGCTGCAGGTTCGTCAGAAAGGAGAGCGCGGTGTCGCCGTAGTGCGCGACCGACTTCTCCACTCCGGCAACGAAATCGCGCACGCGCGGTTGCTTCAGCACGTCCAGGGTCAGGTCGCTGGAGGTCCCGGTGGCGGCCACGAATGCTCCGATGGTCGCCGAGAGGCCGGACGTGGACACGTTGGGGTTGGTCTTGCCCAGCTTGAAGGCACCCCACTCGGGGTGACCCTTGGACGCCCATCCACCTGGGTCGTTTGCGAGGTTGAGCAGGTCCGCCCAACCGATCGCCGCCTGCGGCCAGCCCAACGCCTTCGCCTTCGGCTCGGGCATCGCGAGGACGATCGGCGTGGAGATCACCGACTCGTTGTCCGCCGCCAGGATGTCGGGCCGGTCGTGGGAAGCGCGGTCGTGGCGCAGCAATTGCAGCCACGTCGATGCAGCGGGCGACCATGCATCGGGCGCCGGTCCCCAGGCCGGGTCCCAGCTGGCCTCGGTGAGCCGGGACTCCACGATGCCGGAGGCCATTGCGGTGACCGAGATGGCGTAGCAGCTGCCGTTCACCTCGCGGTCGGACGCGTTGTACCTCTTGGCGACCTCACCCATCAGGTCGGACTTCTCGACTGACGCGGTGACGACCACGGTGGTGCACCCCGCTCGGTGGGTGTCGGGACCGTCGTCTGATCGCTTCAACCAGTGGACCGTGCCGGCGACCATCAGCCCCACAATTGCCGCCGCTACCAAAGCCTTACCGTTGCTGCCCACGATGTGGCCCCCTTCAGGTATGCACTGTCGGTGTTATCCCGGCGCCGCCAGGCCGCTTCTGTTCACATGGTGACCGGGAGCACTGCAAGCAAGGAATAGG